>JAIEMR010000138.1 GCA_019751935.1 Alphaproteobacteria bacterium | reverse complement strand
CAAAGACTTGAAAATGAGCTTTCCGGTCAGAGCAATCGCAGTGCTTACTTTATTTGCACACTTGCCCTTGCTTGGCCCGATGGATATGTCGAAATCTTTGAGGGACGCTGGGATGGAATGTTGACTTTCCCCGCCCGCGGCGTAAATGGATTTGGCTATGACCCGATTTTTATCCCAAATGGTTGTCAAGTCACGGCGGCTGAGATGATGCCTCAAGAAAAGCGTAAACAATCCCACCGCGCCAAGGCCTTTAAAAAGTTAGTGGATAAGTGTTTTGGGTAGTTCTGCTTCTGCCCTCTCCCTTTACATCCACTGGCCGTTTTGCTTATCAAAATGTCCATATTGTGACTTTAACAGTCATGTACGACAAAGCATTGACGAGATGGCATGGCAAAATGCGCTTATTCATGAATTAAAACGGACCTTTGACCTGACGGGCCCAAGGCAATTACAAAGTATTTTCTTTGGCGGCGGGACTCCGTCCTTAATGCATCCCAATACCGTGGGTGCAATTATTGAGGCTGCCACCGCTTTATGGACGCCCGTTGAAAATTTAGAAATTACGCTGGAAGCAAACCCCAATTCAGTAGAAGTGACTCGGTTTAAAGAACTGCGGCAAAATGGAGTTAATAGAATCTCCGTTGGGATTCAGGCCCTAAATGACCCTGACCTAAAACTTTTAGGACGTCAGCATAGTGCTGAGGAGGCCATAAGAGCGATTGAAACAGCGTGCGCCACTTTTGATCGGGTTTCCTTTGATTTGATCTATGCACGGCCTGGACAAACGTTAGAGGCTTGGGAGCAAGAACTTTCCAAGGCATTAACTTTTGGCACAACCCATCTATCCCTTTATCAGCTTACAATTGAACCGGGTACAGCCTTTGCGCCTCTTTTTGCGCGCGGGGATTTAGTGCTGCCCGAAGAAAATCTTTCAGCCGACATGTTTGAATTAACGCAAAGCGTTATGGAAAAACATGGCATGCCAGCATATGAGATTTCAAATCATGCAAAGCCAGGTTCTGAATGCCGTCATAACCTTGTTTATTGGCGGTACCAAGATTATGCAGGCGTTGGCCCAGGAGCGCATGGCAGATTATCGTTGGAGGGCAAGAAATATGCAACGCGGCAAAAAAAATCCCCCGAGGCTTGGCTAAAAGCAATCACAGAGCAAGGTCATGGAGACGAGGAAGTTCTGGAATTAACCGAAGCTGAGCAAGATCACGAACGCCTTATGATGGGCCTTCGTTTACTAGAGGGCGTAGATTATTCTTTAACAAAACTTCCTCTTGATCAAACCATTTCGATGAAAGCATTAGATTCATTAATGGCAGAGGTATATCTGAAGAAAGAAGATTCTTATTTAATTGCAACGGCCGCCGGTAGGCAGCGGCTGAATGCAGTTTTAGAACATTTGTGGAAGTAACAGTTTACCTTTCCACGGGTGCTTCATTTTCATCGCCATCATCCACTCTAACTCTTTCGTATTGTTAAAAAATTACTCCCCTGTTAGATATATTATTTCTTATCACTTAACCAATTTTTAACTTTCATATGAAATATTTAAGATTAGTTTAAAATTATTAACAGAGATAAGAGATATGAAAAAATTGGTATTTTTAATTTTTGGCCTTTTTATGTTGGCCTTTTCAATTGATTCTACTTTTGCTCGCTGCCCAGGCACACCTCAAGCTGACTGTAGTAAAGATGATGGCTGTATTTTTGAAAAGGGAATGTGCAGAGACTGGGGATGCAGAACAAGAAAAACTGAAGATGATTGTGGTCAGCCGGGAAACTGCTTATGGGATACAAAAAGTGACCCATCAAAAAAAGGTGGATATTGCAGAGAACAACAATGCGGGGACTTATCAAACGAAAATGACTGCTCTGCTAATGTAACCTGCCACTGGAAGAATGGCACACAC
This sequence comes from Alphaproteobacteria bacterium, assembly GCA_019751935.1. Taxonomy (GTDB): domain Bacteria; phylum Pseudomonadota; class Alphaproteobacteria; order Paracaedibacterales; family CAIULA01; genus CAIULA01. The sequence goes on along the minus strand of JAIEMR010000138.1, from coordinate 10,367 downwards.
TGCTTAATAAAACCTTGCGAACAACTAAAGAGTCATCCAGAGTGTAGCAAACATTCGAGCTGTCAGTGGAGTACAAGATTCTCTGAATGTGAGCAAAAAGGATAAATAACTATTTATTAACTGGAAAGCTGAGGGCCCCAATGTGTACGTCTTATGATGGGCCTTCAGATGTTCATAAAGATAGATAGAACATTTTGTGCGTAAAAATTTACTCAATGCAGTTTTAGAACATTTGTGGAAGTAAAAGTTTATAACTCAACAGACTGACCGCCGCCTATATCAATAGAAATTTTGCTATGACGTACATAAAGAGTATCTACCAAACTTGCTAAGGATTCTGGGATTTCTTCTAATACTTCATTTGTTGGTTTAAATCCATAAGCGGCTCGAACAATTTTGTTATCCATAGTATCGCTTAAAAACACATTGGAATCATCCCCGAAAATTGTACAACCTTCATTTTTTAGATAGCCAAGAACTGCCAAAAATGCATCGTCCACTCCGCCAAATTCATTGTAACCTTTTATTAAAATGGCTCCATCCTGTGTGAGCTCTAAGTTAAATTCAGCTTTTATAATATCCTCTGCTCCTACTACTTCTACTTCATCATCATCCTCATCTGTTTCAGATACCTCACAAACTTGATGATTACCAGTTTCAAAATTTTCCGTATACCTTATCACCGAAAATCCTGTGTGCGGGTCTTCATATGCTGTCCATTCATCATCCTGTGCGTCAACTGACGCAACCGCCCCAGAAATTACTATCAGAAACGCAAATAATATCCCTAATTTTTTCATCTTTACTCGCTACTCTATAAAAGTAATTTTAATTCAATTATTGCAGAATGATTAGACATATCTTGTCAAGATGGATAATCAACTCTGAAACTTCGTCATCTCGAAAAACCTGGGACGACGTGGCGATTGTCCAGATTATGAAAATGACATTAAGTATTTGTTAACTAATAAATGATATAAATGAAAAATATATGAATACTGTATTTGCATATTATGCATTAAATTAAAAAAGTAAAATATTTTAATATAAAAATATAAATATAATAAAAAATCTTAGATTATTACTCTAAAAGCTGAAGAAAACATTAAGAAACAAACATTTATGAGGAAGGATTTTTCAATGAGATTATCTATAAGTTTAGCTTGGGCAGTTTTGTTCCTAAACGGTGCGATTGCGTTAATAAGCGGAGAGAGTTTCATTTGTAGCTCAGCAAATGCTGTCGACAAGGCAACAACAGTAACAGCCTCGAATCCAAACATTACCTTGAGAATAGACGGCGGTGGATGGCATATAGAAAAACTCGCTGAATTTGTGACAATTCACGAAAAGGATTTGGATGATAGAAGCAGAATACAGGCAAAAAAGTACTGGAAAAATTGTCAGCAAATTGGAGACGAAGAAACCAAGCTTAAAAATGCTCTGACAAGGGCTGAAAATAAAAAGGCGATCTTTGATGAAGTCGACAAGGAAATACATGAGCTCCAAGAGGACCGAAAAAACATTGAACATCGTCGTGAAGTACCGGCTGATCTGCTTCGAGAAAAAGATTTTATGAAAAGTTTGGTTAGTCCTAAAAATACTAACGAGGAAGTCTTAATTGCCTACGAAAAAATCAAACAGGCAGCAGCAGAAGCATTGAGAAAAGCAAAAGCTAACTATGAGGTAGTACAAAATGCTCCCGGCTGGCTGAGAAACCAGTAACTTAGAACGAGAACCAAAATCAAGGTTAATTGCTGTTGTAAATTAAAGTCTTGCGCAGTTACAATGCCGTTGTAATAAAGGAGCCAAGAAATGCGCAGCAATAAAACATTAGAATTAATCAGAAGCGGTCAGCTTGCTCTTGGAACCTGGATAGAGCTTCATGATATCTATGCAACAAGGGTACTCGCTGCTCAGGGGTGTTTTCAATGGATGTTGATTGACGCTGAACATTCACCCGTTGATGGCAGAACGGTTGCCATTCTTTGCGCCATGATGGTTGATATCAGTCAGGGCAAGATTACCCCGCTAGTCAGAGTTACGGCTGGCACCATTGATAAAATCAAACAGGCCTTAGATAGCGGGGCGCAAGGAATTATTGCCCCGATGATTAATACCGCGACCGAAGCGGCTGATGTTGTTAAATTTTCTAAATTCCCCCCCGAAGGACAGCGCGGAATTGGTGGGTTATTCCCGCATTTAAGCTATGGCGTTAAAAGGCCGGACTATATGATTTCTGCTAACCGGGAAACGTTTGTGGGGATTCAAATCGAAACGAAAGAGGGTGTGGATAATATTGAAGAGATCCTAGATGTCAAGGGCATTGATCTTGTGTTTATTGGCCCTAATGATTTGCATCAATCCCTTGGATTAAAGGCACAATTTTGGAGTGATGAGCCATTATTTCAAGAAAGTGTCAAAAAGATAATCAAGGCTTGCAAGGCTAGAGGCATCCCTTACGGAACCCTTTGTCCAGATGCAGCTCAAGCCAAAAGCCGCCAATCGGAGGGATTTACTTTTATTGGCCTTGGCAGTGATACATCCTTTTTACTGAGCGGGGCTGGAAAGCAATATGGGGATTTTTATAATATTCCTGAGCCAACTGAAACCTGGAAAGGGGTGGTTAAGTTAGAAGGTTAACTTTTTTATTACGCAAGAGGGTATATTGCCTCTTCAATTGGTGGAGCTTCTGAAACCCCAGTATCTAAACTACTAAGAAACTCCCTTAATTGAGAGTCTAACTCACTCACTACAACTGGGCTTTTATCTTCCTCAGAGAAGATAACGTTAGATGGCGCCTTAATTAGTGATGGATTAGGATGAGTGTTGTCTTGTACGCTAAATAAGTCGATGTAAGCATTTTTCCAAGGGTCAGGCCTATTTATACCAGATGATATTAATGATTCCAGCACATCATCATGAGGAATTTGATCTGATGTTGCTGTTTTTGCGTCAGAAAGAACAGCAAGTAATAGCACTATAGCTTTTATAAGGAATTTCATTATTTTCTCCAAAGTTTCACCCTACCGTAAAAACCGATAGGTTAAACGCTTTGGCATGTGTATCACAACGTAATTAACGATTCAATTTGAAATTAATTGATAAATGCATTTAAAGAAAAATCTAAATCCACTTAAAAATGTCTTTGAGCAAGTGCATAACCACTTCGCTGACAATTAACCAAATAATAACCCATTCTAAATAAGACGAATGCGCGTGTTTCAATTCATTCGATAAAATTTCATACAGCTCATGAATAACATCCAGACGGCGATTTAAAATATCTAACCTGGTTGTAATGTCCATGTATTCAGAGGCCATGTGGTAATAAGGCTCATACTTCGGCCGGCGCCAGAAAAATTCCGGCGTATCAAGAATGTCGCTGTGAAGGTTAATCGAGTTTCGTTCCGCAAATAAAGCGCCAATTTTCTGAGACAATTTTTTGCGCGATAGAGATATTTTACCTTTGGTTGCAAGCTCTTCTGGTAAATGACGGGTTTTTTCAATGGTTTTGCCAATTGAATCTTCAAAAGCAGCCAGTTTCACCGATTGTGATAAACCATGAGATAAGGAAAGCTTAATCAGGACATCATCAGATTCTAGAATAATTTGGTCGTCTTCTTCGTTGATCGCAGTTTCTGTCCCGCGTTCAAAAAGACAAACATCCTGAGTTGCTTCAGACAAGGAACCAATTTCATATGGTTTTAAATTGTCTAGATATTGCTCTTCTTCTTCTTCGCTTAATCCCCAAAAGATCACGCATCCATAAGGAAAATAGAAGATTTCTTTGATTTCATCTTCGTCGCCTTTGTGAAGATGGATAACATCATCATAGAACTTTGGGTCTAAGCCTTGATTTCTGAAATACTTAGCAAGCTCATCGATCTTAAAAATTTCAGCTGTACAAAATGAAGAACAGCGCATACAAAACCATTTCCTATTATTGAGAATTCGGTCTTTTTAAATTACCTGTATTATGAGGGTGCAGAGAAATAAAGGCAAGCCCTCAAGAGTGAAGGTCCTAAAACCCAAAGGGATAAAGTTGTCTTATTTCAGGGATGCTATCAATCAGCTCACTAAGCTCATAGACTGGTATCTCGTAAGAAATCAATAATGGCATAACTCCGCTTTCGCGCGCTTTTTTCTTCCATGGATTATAATAATAAACACTTGGAATTCTTGCCAACTTTCTTTGTGTTGCTTCATTTAACATTAGATGAAGCGTTAATGCATAACGACCCGAGGTTTGAGTTTTACTTGGTGGGGTGCATTGAACGATATTGTTTAAGCCAGTCAGGGTATAAAAAGAAAAATTTTCCCTTCTTTTTTCTGGAGTTAACATTGTTGCGACAGGGGTAGGCGGAGAAGAAACAATCATGATGCCAGGAACTTCCGGATCCCCATTTGTATGGGTACTTATATCAAGAGTAATCGGACCTTCTTCATGCGGGATAGTATTGCGAGCAATAGAGGGAAAAGACGATAAACTAACATTAAATGCGTGACTATAGTCAGCAGCTTGATAAGGCGCATCATAATCTAAATAATAATGCGGGCGATAGAGAATCTCCTTATCATCTGGCCAAGGTAAATTTTGAGAAAGGACAAAAATGTCAAGGTTCTCATCAGTAATGCCTGAAATTTTTCCTTTTATTCCTTCTGGTAAATGCTGTCTCATTTCTTTGGTAGGAAGACGAAAACGTATAGTTGTGCTTGGACGTTTCTTTATGCCGTGTGATGGAGAAATGTAATGATAAGCATGAAAATGAGGAACTGTTGGTATCTTATGTGAGGCTTGTTTTGTTATGCCTACACCATAAGTAAAATATTCATCGGTTCCAGCACCCGTAAAATTGTCAAGTTGGCACTTACTATTTCCAATTTTCATATGAGTACGAACTAAGGCTCTAAATTCCTTATAAGCACGTTCGTCTGTTTTAAAATCAGCTCCAACGTTAACATAACCTAAGGCTGGGTCCAGTAATCTCCAAGCGACTTTGACAAAATGCCTGTGACGTTGAACGGCTTTGGATCCAAAGGAATCAATTGGTTCTACAAAGGGGAAAACACCAGGCTTGTTTTTTTTAGCAAAGAACAAAGCATTGAGAGCTATTTTTTCTTCTTCCAGAGTGAATTTTCTGTCTTTTTTACTAAAACAACGAACACCGTCACCTTTATTAAGGATGGCAACAACGTCATCAACTTGTCCTTTTTTAGTGAGATCTTCTAAAAACTGCTCAGCTTTATGAACTCTAGGGTTTACCGTAGCTCTAAAAGCATCATATTCTCTTTCGACATCAGCTGTAGGCCTGGCCCAAAGGGGGTCAATAAAAAGCAAAGTCATTATTAAAAAGGAAAAGAATGTTTGCAGCATTGGTTGCTCTACAATAAAATGCGTTACAATTTTCTAAAACCCAAAACGATAAAGTTGGCTTAGTACAGGGTCTGCATCAAGCATTTCGCTAAGGTGATATATTTTCTGTGGCCACATGGTTGATAAGGTTTGAGCTATATCTCCCATTCTTCTTTGACCAGCTTTGTTTAGCATCAGGTGAAGGGTTAAGGCATGACGGCCAGGTTCTTGAATTCTACCAGTCGAAGGTTCGTGTTTTGTTATGCTATTTACTGTTGTAAGGGAATATAAAGAAAAATTTGTATTTCTTTTCTCATTTAAAACACCCCCTGCTGAAGGAGAGTTACCTGAAGAGACAATATTGTTTGTTCCTCCTTCTGTATGGGTATTGACTCCTTCTGTGATGGGACCTTCGCTGTGTGAAATAGTATTTCCTGTAGGGGCAGGATAAGAAGATACCGTCACATTAAAATTGTGATCATAGCCTTCTTGTTGAAAAGGTGCATCAGGATCGAGCCAAAATTGTGGACGATATAAAATATCAATCTCAGGTTTCCATGGTAAGTTTTGAGCAATCACAAAAATATCTAAATTGCCATCCGCAATGCCACCTACCTTTCCTTTTATGTTGCTAGGTAAAAGCTGCTTCATTCCTGTGGTTGGAAGGCAAAGGCGAATTGGGGAGTACATATAACCTGCCTCTTCTGTTTGTCCCTCTTTTATGGGCTCATAAGCATGGAAATAAGGTGCTTTAGGTAACGCTGATAGGTATTGATTCGTTGTACCTACCTCATGATCAAGATAATACATACTCAACGTGGGTTGAATACTAAGATTCCTATCCCCAAATTTCATATGCTCACGAACTAACGCTTTAAATTTACTATAAGCACCATCGTCTTTAAAATCAGTTCCAGCTTTAACATAACCTAAGGCTGGGTCCAGTAAACGCCAAGCGACTTTGACGAAATGCCTGTGACGTTGAACGGCAAGAGACCCAAAATCATCGACACCTTCACGAAATGGGAAGGTTCCAGCAGCAGATCTTTTTTTAGCAAAGAACAAGGCATTGAGGGCGATTTTTGCTTCCTCGGTTGTATATTTCCGATCTTTTTTACTAAATCCGCGGACACCGTCACCCCTATTAAGTAGGGCGATAACATCGTCTACTTGTCCTTTTTTAGCGAGATCCTCTAAAAACTGTTCAGCCTTTCCAACCTTGGGATTTACGGTAGCCCTGACTCTGAAAGTATCATATTCCCTTTCAACAACAGCTGTAGGCCTTGCCCAAAGGGGGTCAACGGAAAGCAAAGTCATTATTAAAAAAGAAAAGAATTTTAGGAGCATTATCTCTTTAAACCTCAAGATTAGAATAATCATTTATAAACTAATATTGATTAATAAATATTTAACTCTATTTTGTCGAATAAAATTTGCAGATTTTTTGTAATATAGAGGTAGTGGAATTACAAGGAACAGGAATTCTTCCACTAATCCATTCCCAAAGCTCTAGATCATTTTCCTTTAAAATCAACGCGTACTCGTCCAGCTCTTTCTCTGAAAAAGTAGAAAGGTATTTGTCTGAAAACTCTCCCAAAACAAGATCTAACTCACGGGTTCCGCGATGCCAGCTTTGGTAAGAAAGCTTTTTGATTTTATTTTTAAGATAGTCACTCATGAAAATATACATTTTTTATATCTAAGATTATTTTTTCAGTATAAGCTTTATAAAAAAATTCGTCGAGCATGGGTGGAAATTATGGGCAGAGATTACAAGATGTTTAAAAAGTTACTTTCTAAAAATCTACCAGGATTTACGATGATTGAGCTTGCCATTGTTTTAATGGTCATGGGAATTATCGCGGGCGCTGTTTTTAAAGGCCAAGATTTGCTTGAGGCTGCAAAAGTCAGAGCGGTTTTAAATGATTTCAATCGTTTTAAAACAGCAGTGACTCATTATCAAGAAACTTATAGCGCATTGCCTGGTGATGATCCTTTTGCAAGCAATCACTTTGGCACCGATGTTCCCAATGGTAATGGTGATGGCATTGTTACTGGTGATTCAGAAGAACGTGGATTTTGGGTCCATCTGTTTGTAGCCGGATATCTTAGTTCCGATAAAATTCCCTCTTCTAAATTTGGAGGCAAGTATAGCGTCGTTTCCAATCCAGCCGATCAGATGCCAGGCAATTGGCTACAGCTTGGTAAGGAAAATGGCAGCAAGGCTAATGGCGGTCTTTTCACCCCGCGTCAAGCACAGCTATTAAAAAGAAAAGCTGAGGATGATGGATCATCCATGAGTGCTTCGGAGGGGATTTTGAGGGTGATAGAAGGCGCTGGCATTACAGCGGGTCAATGCATTCAAGGAGGGCGCTTTAATCTTTCTGTGACATCGCCAGTTTGTGTGGTTTTGATGTCTTTTTGAGGGTGTTTTTTACTGTTTTTTGAGGTATTCTCAATACGATTTTGTCCTCGCGAGCGAAGCGTGGCGATCTCATAATAAAGCACGAGGTCTGGATTGCCACGGAGCAGTCGCTCCTCGCAATGACGAATATAAATATCTGTAAGGTGCTCTTCCTATGACCCCTCCCAATAAGAAAACAGCTGTAATCCTTTTTAACCTTGGTGGCCCTGATTCGCTAAAAGCCGTGCGGCCTTTTCTTTTTAATCTTTTTGCTGATAAGGCGATTATTCGTCTGCCTCAGCCGTTTCGCTATTTGTTGGCTCAGTTTATTTCCAAAACGCGGGCGAAAAAAGCAATCGGGATTTATCAAAAAATGGGCGGGAAATCGCCGTTATTAGAAAACACGGCGGCTCAGGCAAGGGCCCTTGAGGAATCTTTAAAGGGTGAAGGCTCTGAATACAAAGTCTTTATAGCTATGCGTTATTGGCATCCCTTTACCGAGGAAACCGTCAAAGAAGTTGTAAAATATAACCCTGACGAGGTTGTTTTACTGCCCCTTTATCCGCATTATTCGACCACAACGACTGAGTCATCCTTTAAAGAATGGTACCGTGTGGCAAAAGATATAAATGTGCCAGTGCGGGAAGTTGAAAGCTATCCGTTAGATGAGTTATACATATGCGCTCATGTGGAAACATTGCTTCCAATCTATAAAGAGGCACTGAAATATGGAACGCCAAGGATTCTCTTTTCTGCGCACAGTTTACCGCAGAAAATTGTTGATAAAGGCGATCCTTATCAAGAGCAAACGATACAAACAGCAGAGGCTATTATCTCAAGCTTAGACATCTCAAATTTGGACAGAGATATTGATTATGTTGTGTGTTATCAAAGCCGAGTCGGTCGTTTAAAGTGGCTGGAACCAACAACAGATACTGAAATTAAAAGGGCTTCAGCTGACAAAGTCCCAGTCATTGTTGTGCCGATTTCGTTTGTTTCAGAACATTCAGAAACGTTAGTGGAATTAGATATTGATTACAGAGATCTTGCCGAAAGTCTGGGTGTTCCCTTTTATGGGCGCGTTCCAACGTTATCTTGTCATCCTCTGTTTATAGAACTTCTTCAGAAAAAAGTCTTAGGTTTTTAATTAAAAATCCTTTTCTAAATGTGAATTGACAAGACGTTTGCGCACCTATATAAGTATTAATGCTTAATTTTGTATAATTACGTATTTTCTCAGGTTCTCAATAATAAAAATAAACAGAGATAACTTATGAAAAAAACATCCATTCTTTGGATCTCATCGCTATTGGTTTTTATTAGCTTTGCATCAAACGTCACTGCTATGGAGGCTGATCTTCAGCAAGTTCAGGGTTTTAATACTTTTAGAATGATCCACGCTATGTTGCAGGGCATTGAAAAAGCTTTTAATCCTCCTGCTTCACCATCTGAACTCGAAGGTGATGGAGAAGGTTTTCCAAAAATGGCAGAAGCTGTGGAGGTTCTGAGCGGCAGTGGAGTATCTTCTGCTCTCTTTGATTGGGCGTCAGAACTCGTTGCTGATACTAAATCTACTCATCCGAATCTTAAATCATCTGACCATAGAACAATGGCGGAAGCAGCTGTTCGCGTTGGGATGAAAGCGCGTCCACAGCATTTTTCACCCCTAGAAGAGGGGCCTGTCACTCCAGAAACGAGCGTGACGATTTTTGGTAATTTCTTTCAGGAGTTTGTGCAAAGCGGTTCTTTAGATGGCTGGTTATCATGCTTGAATAGAAAAATAAAAGAAAAAGAATCAGATGGTGACAGCGATGCAGCGTGCCAAGAGTTTGTAAACGATATAGGAGCTTTTCTGAAACAGATAGCTTCAAAGAAAGATCCTTTGGATAAATATGTCGATCCAGATGAGTTTCAAGAGGCTTGTGATCTTCACGAATGGCTCGAAAATAATTATGGGCATAAAGATTATGATGAAAAGCATGATCGTTTTATTGAACTTGACGAACGCATTCAAGCGGCTCGTCACAGAGCAATAGATGAAGGTGGTCAGCGTATGTTCAATCTTTTAAAACGGAGTCGGCCAGAATTAGCACCTTTAGGGGAAATGTCTGATTTTATTTCTCATGAACAAAAACGATGGGACATGGAAGAGAGGAAAGAATTTGAAGATTATATTTTAACTGAATATGGAAAACTAAATCCTTTTGAACCAAATCATTTACGTGGTTTCTGGGAAAAACTAGAAGGCCATCAATATGGCAAGCTTTGCTATAAAATTGTTTGTGAAAGTTTTGAGGGGATGGACAGCCCTGTTCATAGACTTGTGCAGCAAATTTGGGCTGTGTCTCAATTAGATACGATACACCAAAAACCAAAAGAAAGCCGATCTCGTATGCCTGTAGATAATTTTGGCTATAGAATGAAAGATTCAGCGGCATATAAGGCTTGGGCAACAAATCCATTAGCACGTGCAAGCGGCGATATTATTATGGATGCGTATCATTCGATGGTGGATCTTGGTAGAGAATTAAACACACATCTCTTTTTAAAGCGTTTTAAAAAATATCTAAGCAACAAAAAAGCGGACAGAGAAGATAGAGTTAAATATCC
>JAIEMR010000027.1 GCA_019751935.1 Alphaproteobacteria bacterium | reverse complement strand
GAATCCAGCCGCTGAGCTCTTTAAAACCATTGCTGAAACCTAAAGAACACCAAAAATTGATAGGGAAGCTATGATGGAAAATCACCGTAAAAATCTGGAAGCAATGAATGATGCCAACAAAATGGCAATGGAAGTTATTAAAACCATAGCGCAACTTCAAAGCCAGTATGTAAAGCAAACGTTCGAAGAAATGAACTCAGCTTTAAGAGAAATGATGTCGGCGAAAAAGCCAGAAGCTGAAAATAAGTGGGAAACGCATGCTAGCAAAATTAAAGATGCTATGACGAAAGCCATTGATCATACAGCAAGCATTGCGAATGTAGTTGTAAAGTCTCACCGTGATATTCATGGCAAGATGCAAGATCGCTTTGCCGAAGGTATGGACCATATGAAAGACTCTGCTTCGAAGTATAAAAACTAAGAACCTGTATTCATAAAATTTATCTTCAGCGAAAGAGATCAACTGAGCGGTTACAAGCCGCAAAGCGCAGGTCATAGCCATGCCTACAGCCAAGCTTTAAGGCGCTGTAGCCGCTCAGGTGAACCTTTCCCTGCGGGCCCAGTCAAAAAGGTTTTTTGCTACGTCAAAGACTTTGACCGGAGATAAAGCTATGGTCTGCAGCCTTTTCCTAGCAGAAAACCCTTTTGAACAGCAACGCTGAATGACTAATTTTATGAATACAGGTTCTAAGTTTTTATTTATCAGATTTTAAAAGGAGAGACTTTTTCTCTCCTTTTTTTACGTCATTTCATAACTAACGCCTTTTAGCTTTGGGCCTGAACTGCGAAAATATAAGCAAGAGTATATGGGGTCTCCATCTTCATAAAAAAGGTCTTTCGCAGTTAAAGTAGTGCTAATGGATTGGCTATCGCTCCATAGTTTGTAATCACTCAAAAATTTTCCTGGATTTGTGCATCCACGCTTCCTTATATTTTCAAGAAAGTAAAAAGTAGATAAACAGCTTATCGTTAGGGTTACTGGGCAGTCACTTGCTTTTATGTGTAGCTCCATTGCCTCTTGTGTGCCAAATTTCACAAAAGAAAGCCACGTTCCCCTGCGCCAGTCTGAGGTTTCTAGGGTTTGTCCGTTTGAACATTGTATGGCTATTGATTTTATTTCTTTGCAGTAAATGGTGCTAGAAGGGCAGCTAAAGAAAAGACTTAAAGTTGCTGAGGGCTCAGTATCACCAGAAAAATATGGATCAGCTGTACCTCTGGGAATTATGTTGGCTGTGTTTTTATTTTCTTTATCCGAATCCCAATATTCTAAAAGGGTAGCACAATGACCTAAATGTACAGTGAGTCCCCACAAAATAATAATAGTCCAAGCTAATTTTATGTCTTTAAGCACGCCAAACCTTAATTACTGCTGATCGAAATAAGGTTTTTTGTATGTTAATATTACATAAATGTAAAGGAAAATTTTAATTAGATTGTTCGGGATATTTTGAGGGTTCTGTAAAATTCATTTCTTAAGAATAGTGTATTAACCACTTATTAAACAATTGTAGGTTATATTTTTTCTATAGTATATAACTTTGTAGAATTTGAAAGGAATAGCAAATGAAAATTTTAAAAGCAGTAGCATTAGTAGCAGTAGGATTGAGCCTTGTTAGCAGTGGGTGGTCTATGAGCGCTAAAGATCTACCAGCCGCATGTGCGAAAGAGACTAATCCCGGTCCATGTGGCCATGCAGCGGAGAGGGGTTGTACTTGGAATGGCAAGTGTGTGCCTAATTGCCAACGAATCCAAGATCCGACAGAGTGTGGCCAAGTTCAGGTAAATGGTAGACAGCATTGTAATTGGGTTGGTCCAATGGAACCAAAGAAAGGTCTATGCAGACCAAAGTAAGGGATATTTTTAAAGAATATCTTTTTTAAAAAAAATCATCGCATTCTTTTTTGAGTGCGGTGATTTTTTTATTCTTGAGTCGCAGATTAAGTTAATTGAAAAAATGGCGTCCCCAACGGGATTCGAACCCGTGCTGCCGCCTTGAAAGGGCGATGTCCTAGGCCTCTAGACGATGGGGACTGACTTGCCCAAGGTAAGATTTCAATTGATAAAAGTCAACAGAAAAGTGAGTCCAATGGCTCCTATTTTGTTCATATCTTCTTTTCTAATTTCCTTAGAAGCAAATTGATTTAAGCAGACAAATTAGACTAGACTAACTCTAAATCGAAAAAATCGGCAGTATGGGGTTATTCTTGGCATTTCAGCGTCGTAATAGTGTAGAGATTGTAAGGTTTGAGCAAGTAGGGCTCTATTATCCGGAAGGAAGCCCGGTATTTTATAATCTCAATTACACCTTCTTTGCAGGTTCATTTTATTTTTTAACGGGCCCTAGCGGCGTTGGAAAGAGTTCTCTTCTTAAATTAATTTATAGAGGAGCAAACCCTTCTGAAGGTGCGATCCATGTTTTTGGAAAGAATATTGCAAATCTAACTTCAGCAGAACTTCCTGCGTTTCGTCAAAGAATGGGACTTGTGTTTCAAGATTGCCGCTTACTAAAACATATGACAGCTTTAGATAATGTGGCTTTAGCCATGAAGATTACAGGGGTTGATACGAAAAAATCCCGTGGATTTGCCAAGGAATTATTACATTGGGTAGGGCTGGGTGATTTTATGAATCATTTCCCAGAGACCTTATCTGATGGACAGAAACAGCGCGTTGGCATTGCAAGGGCGGTAATTACGCGTCCTCTTCTCTTACTGGCGGATGAGCCTACAGGAAACGTGGATGATGCGGCTGCTTATAAATTGATGCTTTTATTTGAAGAGTTAAACAAGATTGGCACAACCATTATTCTTGCAACACATGACCGCGGGATTGTTTCTAATTTCCCTTATCCAGAATTGCAATTATACCAAGGACAGATCACTGTGAATAAGCCATCTGTTCCGACTTCTTATCGCAAAAACGAGTATTAATAATCTGATCACTTGAGGACCTAAGTTTATGGCTCAATTTTTTAAAAAAGGGATTCAAGATATTCCTATGACTGAGGAAGCAGGAAGACAATATCTGCCTTGGATTATTGGTCTTTTGATTTTGCTCCTGTTGTTGGTATTTGCTTGCGCTTCTTCTGTCGGGGGGACTCTTCTTCGTTGGCACGGCGGACTTAATAATAAAATCACCATTGAGATTCCTTTTTCTGAAACGTCTTTCTCAGATACATCAAAACAGGAAGCTTCGGAGAAAATATCAACAGAAATAGCTAAATCATCAGCTCCGGTCCAACAAGTTTTGAGCTTTGTTCGCAATATTCCTGGGGTTTTACGTGCCGAAATTGTTGAAGGCGAGCACTTACTTTCTCTTCTGCAGCCTTGGGTTGGGCAAACAGATCTGCTAAAAGATTTACAGATGCCAGTCTTGATTGATCTGGATATTGATCCCAATGTGGTGATTGATTATGAAAGCATAAAGCAGTATCTCAAAAATATCTCAGGTGGAATCCGGTTTGAGGTACATACAAGGTGGCAGCAAATGTTGACTGTGTTGGGTCAAGCCATTAAAACATTGTCATATGCTATTGTCGGATTTATTTTGGGCACTATTTTTATCGTGATTAGCTTAATTACCAAATCTTCTTTAGCGGCCCACAGAGAGAACATTGATGTTTTAAGATTAATGGGAGCTAAGAATTCTTATGTAGCGTCCCAATTTCAATCACAGGCATTTAAGGCCTGTTTTCGAGGCGGGGTGATTGGCATTCTTTTTGCTTTGCCGATCTTGTATTTTTTAAGCTGGTTGGCACAATACCTGGGGATTCCTGAAATTTTTAAAGATATGCCATCCTCTGAAGTTGTTGGCGCTATTTTTGTTTTGCCATTTATTGTCTCTATTTTCAGTATGATAGTCTCAAGGTTTACGGTGTTAAGGACGCTGACGCGCATGGACCGATGATAAGATTTCGTTTTTTAGTTAACATTTTCTTTAGCGTAGTTGGGGTCTGGGGACTTGGTTTTGCTTTGTTTTTTACACTACTACCAACGCAGCCAAAAGATATAACAACAAATACCGATGCAATTGTTGTTTTAACGGGCAGTAAGGGAAGAGTTCAATACGGATTTACCTTAATGCAAAAGGGTCTTGCCAAAAAATTATTCATTTCAGGCGTTAACCCAAAAGTCAAAATGCCTGAGCTTATTGAATTGCAAAAGATAAAACCCGATCAGCTCAACCTTCCCCAGACGCATCTTGGATATAATGCACAAAATACTGTTCAAAATGCCAGCGAAACAGCCATGTGGGCAAAGCAAGAGGAGGTGAAATCAATACGCCTCGTGACGGCAAACTATCACATATGGCGAAGCATGATTGAATTTTCTAAGGCACTTCCAGGTGTCACAATTATTCCCCATCCTGTTGATGAGCCGATTCAATGGACACTTAAACAGTTCGGATTGCTATTGACGGAATATAATAAATTTCTTTGGGCGTGGATAGGATCATTTTTTATTTGATAAAAGAAGCCTTAAACAGGCTTGATCCTCTTTTGAACTCCATCCTAAGATAGCTTAAATGACTCCATGAATTTAAGGCTCGCTATGTCTTCTTCCTCAGCGCTTTTGGAAACTTTTAACACAACTCCTTTATACAAATGGCACCTTCAAAAAGGGGCTAAGATGGTTCCATTTGCGGGATACGAGATGCCACTTCAATACCCAGATGGGATTATTTCAGAACATCACCATACCCGCAAAAGTGCGGGCTTGTTTGATGTGTCGCACATGGGGTTAATCAAGGTTGCTTATGATCCTGAACACATTTGGGTTTTAGAGAGAGTTATTCCCGTTGATATCAAAGAAATGCTGCCAGGGCAGATGAAATACGGACTTTTGCTTAGTGAAGATGGCTATATCATGGATGATTTGATCATCAGCCGCTTTGAAAAATATTTTTTGTTGGTTGTTAATGCGGGCTGTAAGCACCAAGACTTCGATTATCTAAAGCGTTTTTTAAAATGTGAAATGTTAGATGATCTTGCTCTTTTAGCCCTGCAGGGTCCAAAGGCACGAAGTGTGATGAAGTCTTTATGTCCAGATGCCGTAGAATTAACATTTATGACGACATCCACTTTTCAAGTGATGAATAAGGAAGTTTGGATCAGTTGCAGTGGTTACACGGGTGAAGACGGTTTTGAGCTAATGATCCCTTCAGAAATTGCGGAGAGTGCCGCAAATGCCTTGTGTGCCGATTCCGCTGTTCTACCCATAGGTCTTGGGGCCAGAGATTCACTTCGTTTAGAAGCTGGTTTATGCCTTTATGGACATGATATGGATTTAACGCAAACTCCAGCATCAGCCAGCTTAACGTGGTCTATAGGGCAGCGCCGCAGAAGAGAAGGTGACTTTGTAGGAGATGAAAAAATCTTAAACGAACTAAATCAAGGCGCAGAGATGAAAAGAGTAGGGCTTAAAGGTCTTTCAAAGACTATTGCGAGAGAAGGTGCAGCTATATATGATCGAGGGGAAAAGGTTGGCTATGTGACAAGCGGAGTTCCAAGTCCAAGCTTGGGATATCCCATTGCAATGGGTTATGTGCCATCCTCATTAGCAGGACCAGATACCGCATTGGAGATTGAAGTGAGAGGACAAAGATACCCTTTCGTGGTTACTAAAATGCCATTTTTAAAACAGAATTATTATCGAGGATAAATATGAAAAAATACACAGATCAACATGAATGGGTGCTTTTTGAAAATGACGTGGTTGTTGTGGGAATTACAGACCATGCTCAACATCAACTCGGTGACGTGGTTTATCTTGATTTACCGACCATAGGAAAGCATTTAGCGCAAGGCGAGGAAGCTGCTGTCGTTGAATCCGTAAAGGCTGCCAGTGAAGTTTACTCACCGATAAGTGGACAGGTTGTGGAAATAAACAGTGCTCTTCAAAGTACTCCGGGTCTGATTAACTCAGCAGCTGAGAGTGACGGCTGGTTTTTTAAACTCCGTCCTTCAAGCCTTGCAGAAATGGATAAGCTGATGGACGAAGATGCCTACAAAGAATTGGTGGGGGAGTGATCACCTCTCTCCATGCTTTTCAAAAAGCCAACGCGTAAAATCGTAATCAGCGGTTCCTTTGTTTGACATCTGTGAATAAGAATAAATCTCATTCGCAAAGGCAAGAGCTGTTTTGTAAGATGGCTTGATGTTCTTTTGTTTCATCATCGTTTCAGTAGCTTTGAGGGCATCGATAAAGAGAGATATATTCCATTCTTTTTCTTCACGATTTGCGAGTGTGGAGGGGATTGGGCTTTCATTTTGATCTAAAAGGTCATAAAGTGTGCATCCCAAAGCTTTAGCAATGGCTTTTACAGTATCAATCCCAGGGTTTTTGGACCGGCCATAGATAATATTTTGAACTGAGCTGACTTTAACGCCTGATTTTTTTTCAAGTGCGTTAGCTGTGATGCTCTTTTCTTCCATAATTTCCTTTAATTTTACAGCGATGGAAGACATTTTTTCAGCCCTTAATTGTAAATTAAACTATTATTTACATAGCAAAAAACAAATTTATTGTAATCCCTATCTAAATAGATAGGTTGTCATATTTATCCAAATAGTTTACCAAAATGTCAAGATGAATATCTATTCAAATTTTCTCTTTATTCGTTATTTTTACAGAATAATATACTAAATATAATTTGCGGTTTGAGTTTATTGGGATAGGTTTAAAACAAAGGATTTATGATGAGGTCTTTTAAAAAAGCCTTTGCGCTTCCCTCAAAAAGTCAATTGCCAACGCGCGATTTCTTTTTGTTTTCCGTAATTATCATTTTTATAACAGGGCTTCTTGTTGTTTCTCTGTGGGTGGCAATCTACACTTCTCATTTACGAGGGATTCAAAGAGATCTTTCTTCAAAAGCTCTCAATATTGATAAAACACTTTCTGAGATGTTAGATGATACTAATCGTTTGCTGGTTTATATCGGTAAGCAAGTGGCAAGGCATAACAAGAGTAATGATCTTAATTTTATAGCAAACCTTTTAGCCAGTGTTTCAGAAGCTGAATTCAAAGCCAAAAGTGCAATCACCTTCATTGAATGGATTAATAGTGATGCTTTACAGGTCGTTAATAGTCAAACGGGTGTGATTCCTGATCCTCATGATATGTCTTTTCGTGAGCATGTTCAAAGGGGGCCAATTCATCCCTGGAAACTCCAAGTTTCAAAACCTGATATAGGAATTCCCAGCGGGTTGTGGGTTGTACCAGCAGGTACGGGTATTGTTGATGAAAAAAATAAATTCTTAGGAGTTGCTGCAGTTGGTTTTAGTGTGGCTGGATTAACATCAAAACTAATTCGGATCGCGGCTATTGATGAAGCAAGTTTTGTCATATTGGATAAAGACTTTAATATTATTTCGCAATCAGATGATCATAGGTTAAATCCTAAGAGTACCTTTTATAAAGACCTTTTTAGTAGGCAGGATTATTTTATAAAAGAAGAGTCTGTTTTTGAAAAGACAATTAAGTATCATGACATTGAATACTATGCCTATCGAAAAATGCATAATTATCCTTATATAGTTATGGTTGGGTATAATAAAGAATTAGTCAGCAAGGATTTTTATGCTCTTGTTTTACCTAGAGTTCTGGAGATTGCTGGGATGGCAATTTTCTGTGTATTTTTGCTTTATCTTTTTAGGAAAAGAATGGTTTTATTTTCCAATTCCTCTACAAAAGCTAAGGAGGATTTTCTCCGAAAGTTTGGTGGTGAATTTCAGTCTTTGCTATTTAATATATCTTCTCAAGCCGAAGTTTTATTAATGACTTTACAGAGCCAGAGCTCTCTTGCTTTATCTAAAATGATGCAGATTGAGCTTTTGCAAAACATTTCTGAGTCTGCTCATAATTTACAAAAACTAACAACGAATACGTTGCAATTAACACAACTTAAAATTAATGACTTGCTTCAAGACTGTGCCCTTATCCATTCTCAAGCAGCTTTTTTACAAGGAAAGAAAATAGTTTGTAAGCTTCAAGATAACATGCCGTTATTTTGTGCCGATGAATTACGGTTTAAACAAATTATTCTCGGCCTTTTATCCTTATCATTAAAATGCACTAAACAAGGCTCTTTAATTGTTATTTCTAGTGCTTTGCATATTGATGGGGACAAACAATACTTAGCAATTGGAATTAAGGACGATGGAATCGGACTTAGCACTAAAGAACTTCAGAGGCTGCGAGATAAGCTTCAGTTAAAAAGTTTTGATTCTCAGTTAGATGGAACTGGCTTAGATATTGAAGAAATCATTAAGCTTGTAGAATTGCATGAAGGAACTTATTCCGAGAAAAGTAAAATTGGTGAAGGAAAGGAAATAATATTAACTTTCCCGCTTTCTACAGAAAAAGAATTAATTACTAATAAAATATATAGTGAAAAAAGAGAAGATAATGTATATATGTTTACGAAAAAAAATATTCAAGAATAATAAAAGATAATGAAAGGGAATGTGATATAATGAATGAAATGATGTCTTCATCATTATTATATTCCCAACATTTAAAATATATTTTTCAAAAAAGATTAGAAAAAATTTTAGTTCACAGGGTGTTCTCTCATCCTTTTTTTTCATATCTTCGTGATTTATCCAAACGCGGCATGACAGCCAAACAGTTTTATATTTATCGCGATAACTATCTTTTTCGCACTTTTAACACAATACCATCACTTTCTTACGTCCTTATAAAAGCAGCGCATCATTGTGATTTTAGAACCCTTGCATCTGTTGGTCGAAATTTATACGAAGAAACTGGAGGGGGGATTTCAAAGGAATCCCATAGTTTTTTGCTTGATCATTCCCATAATACCCATGGTGAAATCGTTTTCTGTCTTGAGTCTCTTCCTTTGAAAAACATCCATCAATCCTCTGTTATTCTTGATGAAACTTATTATTTTGTTGAGGAGCAACAAAAGCTCTATACATCTTCACATTATGGAGAAGTTTTAGGAGCTATGTTTGGACAAGAAATGGCAGCAGACAGCATGTTGCGTGTGTTTTATCAGACATTGTTTCTGCCTTATAAAAGATATTATTCCGACGGTAAATTTGAAGATGTTCAGGAATATTTTTTGTGCCACTTGAATGGGGTGGAGGCAAGACATGGCCAAGATGCTAGAGAGGCCGCTTTTCGTTTTTGCCAAAATGAACAAGATGTAGAGATTGTTTTGAAAGCCACTAATGCTTTTTTAGATATTCAAGCTAGTCTTTGGGATGGCCTTTTAATGACATTTTTTGAATCTGCAAATGATGGGGTTTTCGTTCCAGTTATGTTTACAAATGAAACCTTGCATAATGTTTCTTCGATTTCGTATCCAAAGCTGGGGTAGTAAGAAAGTTAAGAGCTTGTATTTACGAAGTATGCAAGTTATTTAACTACCATAGTACTAGTTTCTCTGTGGCCCGCGAACCACAGGGGTTCATTCGGCGATTAATACAGATCTTCAAATCTATTTTTACAGCTGATTCTGCAATCTAAAATCATCAAACAATACAGATATACCAAAAAACAATTTCCGTTCCAACCTATCATATATGATAGCTATCTATTTTTTCTTATTCACTATATTTACATTTTTATAACCATATATAATGAATTTTTATGGTTATAAATGCCGATATAGGGGGGATAGAGAGCTATGAGGATTTTAAGAAGGATGGTGCTAAATGACTGCGCTAAAAAGTATAATGAAATTGAAGAAGCTCTAAAGGCTTGGTTTTGGCAGGCATCTAAAAATAATTGGATCACATCTGAAGAACTTCTTCATTATTTTCCAAAGGCGAAGATCCTAGAAAAAAACTTTTTTGGACAAAATCAGGTTTGTTTTGAGCTTAAACATAACAGTTATTATCTTGTTGCTGTTATTCATTACCCCTCTCAATGTCTGCTTCTCAAAGGGATAACTTCTGATCCAAAACTTTATGCATCCTTTTCAACTTTCAAGGAGAATCTTATGGAAATAAAACCGATTCGAAGTCATAACGATTATGAAAAGGCTTTGGAAATAATTGATGAAATTTGGCCGGCAGAAGAAAATACAAAGGAGTATGATTATTTTGAAGTGCTTGCAAATTTAGTTGAAAGTTACGAGAGTAAGCATTGGACTATGGAGTTTCCTAATCCAATTAGTGCTTTACGATTTTATATGAATCAGCAGGATAAAAGCGTAAATGACCTTGGGGTTTTATTAGGATCTACGCAACTTGCCTCAAGGGTTTTAAATAATGAGGAACCTTTAACTCTTTCTATGATTAATCAGCTTTGTGTCGTTTGGAAAATTCCAGCTGAATGTTTGATTAAGCCATATTATTACAGTATTTAGAGAGATATGGTTGTTCCAGAATAAAAAATAGGT
Source organism: Alphaproteobacteria bacterium (assembly GCA_019751935.1). GTDB lineage: Bacteria > Pseudomonadota > Alphaproteobacteria > Paracaedibacterales > CAIULA01 > CAIULA01. Next base: position 2,300 of record JAIEMR010000027.1, on the reverse strand, counting down.
GAAAAATTCCGAACTGTAAGAGAGAATGAACGAAAGATAAATAAGAGATTTCCCTATGCATAGCTTTTATATACCCTTTATTGAGGGCCTTGGAACAGGCGCTGCTCTAATTATCGCAATTGGCGCGCAAAATGCATTTGTCTTAAAACAAGGAATTTTAAAAAACCATGTTTTCACAACAGCCTTAATGTGCGCACTGATTGATGCGTTATTAATTGTCTTTGGTGTTGGTGGATTTGGGGCACTTTTAACTTCAAGCGCGCTTCTTTTAAATTGTGCAAGATGGGGTGGTGCTGCATTTTTAGTCTATTATGGCTTTAGATCTTTTCGGGCAGTTTTAAAGTCAGATTCTCTTGACGCTGATCCTAATCAAGACCGTCCTAATTTTAAAACAAGCCTCACAACCGTTTTGGCTTTGAGCTTTTTAAATCCCCATGTCTATCTTGACACTGTGGTTCTTTTAGGCAGTATCGGGGCGCAATTTCCGGCTTCCGAACGCCCCCTATTTGGCGGCGGCGCGATTACAGCTTCGTTTCTATGGTTTTTCAGCCTTGGCTATGGGGCGCGCTTTTTAGCGCCTCTTTTTAAAAAGCCATTGGCTTGGAAAATTTTGGATTTTGCAATTGGTTTAATTATGTGGGGAATTGCTTATTCATTGATTGCGGGCGTTTCTTAAAAAGGCAGCTTTTCTTTAATAACGCTCTGCCATTCCTCTAATTTTGTGAGCCCCTGATCGATTGCTGCTAAAGTTAAGCTTTGATCAGGGGTATTATCATCCGCCCATGTTTTTAGAATATACAGGCAAAACAGGTTAAAGACCTGAACTTTGATGCTTCCCATCATGCCTATTACATCGATACCAGCTTCACTTAATCGTTGCCTTGACCACTCAGTGCAATAAGGTTTTAGGTCCATGAGCCAACATGGAGCAAAACTTAACTCATTCACAAACCTGTGAACGGCTGACTTATAAGGATTTAGGGTGTCTAAATGATTCATGATGCTTTCAAACAAGATATCATGAGCATTAAGGCCGCTTTCATTAACGGCAGGCGCTTTAGAAACAATATTACTCCACAGCAATAAAAGAATGGAGAGCGGGGTTGGGCAAAGCTTTCGAATTTTTATCACGGATATTAGGGTTACATCGCTTAATGCTTCTGGCGTTAACCCATCAAGGCCTTTTTCTTCTAAAAGCTTCCAGGCTGCGTCAATCATTACATCTTTATGTTGAGTCATCATTCAAAAGCTTTGCAAATGGTGTGAACGTTATGTTTGAGCATTGATACAAAATCAGGCGCGGGGCCGTTTGGATCAGAAAGCGAATCTGCGTACAATGTACCTTGTAAGGAACGTTTGGTCTCACCCGCAATTTGTTCAATGAGTTTAGAGTTTGCAAGGTTTTCAACGAAAACAGCCTTAATATTATTTTCATTAATAAAATTAATGAGTTTGGCGACATTTTGAGCAGAAGCTTCGGCTTCTGTGCTGATGCCAACGGGGGATAAAAACTGGATATCATAGGCTTTGCCAAAATACCAAAAGGCGTCATGAGTGGTGACAACAATGCGTTTTTGGATGGGAATTTTTTTGAATTCATTTTTTATCCAAAGATCTAGATTTTCTAAAGATTTGATCAGCTCAGCTGCGTTTTTAAGGTAGATATCTTGATGCTTTGGATCTTCAGTGCAAAAGGCATTTCTTAGCTCTTTGACATAAAGAATGGCATTTTGCACATCGTGCCAAGTATGGGGATCAATAAGATCAGGGCGAACTTTTACATTTTGGGTGGCTTTATAAACATTGCCCTTAAAGCCAGAGCTTTGAATCATTTTCTCAATACCCTTTTCAAAGTCTAGGCCATTGATAAAAATAATATTGGCCTCAAATAGAATCTTAGAGTCCAAAGGGATTGGTTGATAGCTATGGGGATCAGCTTCAGGCGGAACAATGGATTTAATTTCGATATGAGTTAGGCCATGGGTGATTTTTTCAGCAAAGTCACGTAAAATGGTAAAGCTTGTTACAACTTTAAGTGTATCTTGTTTTTGTACATATGGGGTCGACTCTTGATTGTACAATATGAAAACAAATGCAAGGGCAATAAACGAACTGATCAGAAGAAAAGATTTGCGAATGAACACAGAAAATAAGCCTTACCCACTAAAAGTTTTTATCGAAGATACTGATGCGAGCGGCTTTGTTTATCATGCAAATTATTTAAAGTATTTAGAACGCGCCCGCGCTATGCTACTCTATCATAAAGGGATTAGCCATGCACAGCTTATACAAGAAAAAAA
>JAIEMR010000084.1 GCA_019751935.1 Alphaproteobacteria bacterium | reverse complement strand
TACATCAGAATGCCCGAATTGTGGTTTGCAAAAATTACCACACCATATCTGTCAAGGATGCGGGCATTATAATGGACGTCAAGTTCTAAAAATCAAAAAAGAAGCGTCTGCCGATTAATTTATGATATTAACGTTGGCTCTGGATGCCATGGGCGGCGATGCAGGCCCTGAAATGGTGGTTAAAGGAGCTGACCTTGCTCTTCGCCAAGCGAAGGACTTGCGTTTACGCTATTTGTTTTTTGGAGATGATTCGTCTATTGAGGCGGAACTGAAAAAATATCCCAGCCTTCACAAAATCTCAGATATTATTCATTCAGAAACAATTATCACGAACCAAACAAAACCTGCCATTGCTTTAAGAAGTGGCCGTAAGTCCAATATGGGAATGGCAATCGATGCTGTTGCTAAGGGTGAGGCAAATGCTGTTATCTCGGCTGGCAACACGGGCGCCTATATGGCACTTTCTAAAATTCTTTTAAAAACAATAGATGGCATTGATCGTCCTGCTATTCCTGCGATTTTACCGACTATAAAAGGGAAAACGGTTGTTTTGGATTTAGGTGCAAATATTGATTGTACACCTGAAAATCTTGTCCAATTTGCATTGATGGGTGAGGCTTTTGCTCGCCAACTTCTTGATATTGAGCGTCCTTCTGTTGGGCTGCTTAATATTGGTTCAGAAGAATTAAAGGGTAACGCGACTGTTCAAGCGGCTGCTCAGCTCTTAAAAGAATTTCCAGACCTTAATTTTCAAGGGTTTGTAGAGGGGGATGATATCACTTCGGGAAAAACTGATGTTGTCGTGACAGATGGTTTTTCAGGAAATATTGCTTTGAAATCTATCGAAGGCGCGGCTAAGCTGATTGGACATTTTTTAAAAGACTCGTTAAATGGTTCTTTCCGTGGAAAATTAGGATATATTGTCGCAAAGCCTGCTTTTAGACAGTTACAGACAAAAAGCGATCCTCGTCTATACAATGGCGCGGTGTTTTTAGGTCTAAAAGGCATAGCAGTTAAAAGCCATGGAGGAACTGACTTTGTGGGTTTCGCAAATGCTATTGGAGTTGCAATTAGTATGATTCAACACAACTTTATTAAAGATATTGAAGAGCGTTTATCAATACTCACTTCGAAAGAAGAACGTTTACCAATATCCACCTTAACGATGGAAATTTAGCAATGATGTATCGCTCGCAAGTTGTTGGATGCGGTGCTTTTCTCCCTGAAACTATTCTAACTAATCACGACCTTGCACAAAAGGTTGACACAAGTGATGAATGGATACGAGAAAGATCCGGGATTGAAAAAAGGCATGTGATCGCAGCAAATCAAACATGTTCAGACTTAAGTTATTTAGCGGCAAAAGAAGCGCTAGCTGCAGCTGGAGTTGACGCATCTTTAGTCGATTGCATTGTTGTTGCCACAACCACCCCTGATCATCCTTGTCCGGCAACTGCTACTCGCGTTCAAGAGAAACTAGGAGCCAATAGAGCTTTCGCTTTTGATGTTCAGGCAGTGTGCTCTGGATTTGTGTATGCGGTTGCGATTGCGGATAATTTTATTCGAACCGGTCAAGCAAAGTATGCTCTTGTAATTGGCGCAGACACGATGTCTCAGGTCCTAGATTGGAAAGACAGAACAACATGCGTTTTATTTGGGGATGGGGCAGGGGCGCTTTTGTTAAAGGCAGTGCCTGAAACAGATGACAGGGGTGTTTTGTCAACGCATCTTTTCTCAGATGGAAATCTTTACGATGCTTTGTATGTTGATAATAGCGTTGCAACCGATAACCAGCGCGGTTACATCCGTATGCAAGGAAAAGAGATTTTCAAAAACGCTGTCCAAAAAATTGGAGAAGCCGTTGAAAAAGCCTTGGAGTATAATAAGTTAACAGCTGACGATATCGATTGGTTTGTTCCTCATCAAGCAAATAAACGTATCATTTTGGGGGTATCTGAAAAATTTAATATCCCAATGTCCAAAGTTGTGCTAACAATTGACCAACATGCCAACACTTCCGCTGCTTCTATTCCTCTTGCTTTATCTGTTGCTGTAAATGATGGTCGTATTAAGCCTGGGAATCTTGTGCTGATCGAGGCTATGGGAGGCGGGCTAACGTGGGGATCTGCTCTTATTAGATGGTAGGAGACAAAAGCGATGTCTTTAGATAATTTTGGTCGTTCTGAACTTATTCATTTACTAATAAAAAAAATGGGCTTGAACAAACAAACTGCCACAGAGATGTTAGATAATATCCTAATGACAATGGTGAAGTCTCTTAACGAAGGCCATTCCATTAAGATCCCTGGCTTTGGTACTTTTGTCGTTCGAGAAAAATCTCCTCGTCCTGGAAGAAATCCTCGAACTGGTAAGGATGCAGAAATCAGCGCAAGACGCGTTGTTACATTGCGCCCTTCACCTCTCTTTAAAAAGAAACTGGATGATACTCATGTCGTATGACCCTAATAATATTTTTGCAAAAATCTTAAGGGGAGAAATCCCTTGTAAAAAAATATCTGAAGACGAGTTTTATTTAGCTTTTCATGATATACAGCCTCGGGCTCCTATTCATGCTTTAGTGATTCCAAAATCTGCTTATAAAGATGTTTATGATTTTAATCAAAACGCAAAAAATGAGGAGATTATTGGGTTTTGTAAAGGGATTAATCAGGTCACCCAACTTTTAAACTTAAATCAAGATGGATTTAGGCTTATCAGTAATTCTGGGGTTTATGGAGGGCAAGAAGTTCCCCATTATCATGTTCATCTTCTTGGAGGAAAGAAATTAGGGCCTATGTTATTTTCTTCATAAGGTCTTATATCTGTACTCTATTTATCATTTTCTGCTAATATTAAAGATAACTTTTGAACTAAACTGCTTAACCATGAGAACACTTTACCATTACCCGCTTTGCCCATACTCTCGTAAAATTCGGCTGATTTTAGCAGAGAAGAAACTTGATTTTTCTGCGGAAATTGAACGTTTTTGGGAAAAACGACCTGAATTTATGAAGCTAAATCCTGCAGGTCAGGTGCCCGTTCTTGTCGATTTAAATGGATCTGTCATAAATGATAGTATGGCCATTAGTGAATATTTAGAAGATGCTTACCCAGAGCGCCCTTTGATTGGCGAGGGGCTTTTACAGCGCGCTGAAGTTAGGAGACTTGTTGGATGGTTTGATTCTAAATTCGCATCTGAAGTGAGTGTAACGTTATTGATGGAAAAAAACATCAAAAGATATATATCTATGCAAGCAAGTTCTGGACCAAATTCAGCCGTAATACGAAGCGCCCAAAGCATGGTTCATAGTCATTTAGATTATATATCGTGGCTGGTTGATCGCCGCAATTGGCTTGCTGGTGATGATTTCTCGCTTGCTGATATAACAGCAGCCGCTCATTTATCTGTGGTTGACTATATGGGGGATATCCCGTGGGATAAACACCCCATTGCCAAAGACTGGTACACAAGGATTAAATCACGGCCTACTTTCCGGAATTTACTTCTTGATCGTGTACCAGCGCTTGCACCTTCTTCTCATTATGCTGACTTGGATTTCTGAGAAGTAGGGGCTTTAGTCATCGTCCGAATCGTCAGTATACTTGTAAAAACCATATCCAGGCATTAGAGAAAACTCAAAATCTTCAGGTAGTAGACCGCTTATCTTTTCCATACGCACTTTTGAATTTACTGCTTTGCCTACAGGGATTCTGCTTTGTAAGTGTTTATCCACAAAGGAAAATAGATCTTCTTCATTGGAGAGCTCAAATACGTTATCAGTTTTTTGAAGAAAGCAACTTACTGCAACAACAGATTGATTTAATCGATGGTTTAAGAGTTTTGTTTGCCTTTTTTCATCAAGTTCACGTGGATAGGCCTCAAAGAAAGAATCTACCATTTTATTAATATGGGTCAAAAGAAACCCTTGAAATTTCCATAAATCAGCTGCTTCTTCCACATGTAGCTCCTGCCATTCAATGCAAGCAGTTGCCTGTGCTTTCATTGCTAACTCATTAATACTGTGCAGAGTCATTCCTGCCTCTAAAGGGGTTACTTTACGGGAAAAATTAAGACCGAAAATGCTGCTTCCTGCTAAAATTTTGGTAGTTAATTCTGTATTATGAAGAAGGTGAGGATCAATTAGAGAGCTCATTAAATAACGGCCAGCTAATGGTAAAGAGCGAGTTTCTGCCTGTCTTCTAACGTTTTCGATATCTTCGTTTTCTTCAGTAAGCGTTTTATCCATCAACTTATCGTAGGTTCTATAAAAGGCTTTCCATAAATCTCTGGCTTCTCTTCTGACATCTTCATTTGTTGCTTCAAGCTGCAAAAAGGCATGATGCACTGGCGTTTGATGAGGCTGATTACTTACAACATGCAAGGCATCTGCAAAAAGATAATAAGGATAAACTGGAAAATAACGGAAGTTGGCCATTGCATCCCAAAGATTAGCATTTAAAGGATGGTGTTTAAAACTTTCGCTTAATAAGGCGAAATAAGGGGAGCCTGATGGGTTTCTTTTTCTTAGGTCACTTAAAGATCTTGTAGTGTTTCCGTATACATCTTGTTGATCTGTATTAATTCCTAATCTTTGAAGGCTAACAAGATATTCATCTAAGACAGATTCATCAAGGTCTAAAGCCATTTTCATCAAGGGAGTCATGCCACAGTCATTAGGTTGAACTAATTGATAAGGATCTATTTCTCCTAATAGTCTGATGCCCCAGCGTGTTCTTTCAAGTATACTTTTTACGTTTCTTCCGGTTTGATCAGTTGCGTTTAGCAAGATGAAAAACTCTACGTCATTATTAATTGCTGATCTAAGAGAGGATAATATAGAGTTACGATCAGAACTTGAAACGTGATCACATATTAAATGGGCAAAATTTTCACTCTTGCTATTGCAGTAAGTTAGTAATAACTCTTTTGAACCTGTATCATTCATACTTTCTAACAGGTGCTGATAAGGGAAATCAGGGCCATTTATATCTAGGATTTCAGAGGATATAGTAACATTATCTAAGGCGTAAGAGCTTATAAGTGTTTTGATCTTGTCCCATACGGAGGTTTTTAGTTTCTGCTCATCCGAATTATTCCATTTACTGACATAATGTTGAAGAAGGTTGCTTCCGTCACTAAGTCTATAGGCTCTTAAAAGCTGTCTTCCCTCTGATGTATATACAAAAGAATCGAAAAGGGTATCTAAGTTTTCTAATTTTTGTCCATTTAATAAGGTAGGTGCCAATTGAATAATGTCTTTTAGACTAACCCATTCATTACTATAAGTACCTTTTGTAACCACCTGATCTACAAGAGCATCTATTTCAGCTTGTTTTGTGGGTAATATACTATCCTTAAGGTAAACTTCGACTTTTTTAATAAATTGTGGATCGCAGGTTTTATATTGAGCTAGCCTAGAATAAATATTGCAGGTTTCATTTAAAGATGAATCCTTGAACATCCATTCAAGACCTATGATCTTGAAAAGATAATATATCATCCCATTATTATAGCCTTTTATTACCTGATCCTTTAAGGTCTGGCCACTTGTGGAACTTTTTACAGTCTCAAGCATTGCTTTTATGTTAGGGTCAACAGGCCTAGCTGATAATCTTGCCAGTTGACTAAATAATTGCTCATTTTTTCCGGTATTAAGATAATTTTCTGCTTCTCTTCTAATATCTTCAACTGCCAATCCTGCTTCAACTGTCAATCCTGCTTCAGCTGCATTGGCATCCTTGATTGGTGCAATCAAACTGCAAATAATAAAAAAACTTGATAGAAATACTGATTTATTAAGGGTAAAAAGGTTAGAAGACCTCTGAAGCATGATAAAATGCACCTCACCTGGTTTGTTTGATTAATGCCCTGTTTAATGAATAAATAATTACTAATTTATAAAATTCAACATTCATAAAGTTCCGCACATCTTATATACAAACCCCGGCTCAATCAACAATTTTGTATTAATGCGAAATTAATATTGCTTCAAAAGAGACCTTGCCAACGTTAATACCCGCACGCTTTTGCAGCCGTTATTGATAAGGACTTTGATACATTCATTAATCGTTGCGCCAGAGGCCATGACATCGTCGACAAGAATGATGGTTTTATCTTGTAAAGTCGGTTTATGCCTTTCAGGTGAATAAAAAGCATCTTGAACATTATCGATTCGCTCCTTTTTGCTTTTCTGTCCTTGGTTTTGTGTGCGTTTTCTGCGCCTTAAAAGCTGAGGGGCATATTGAGGTAAAGATGGTGAGATTTTATTCATACCCATCACCAAAAGTGCTGCTTGGTTATAACGTCTTTTTAAAAGTCTTGTCCAATGAAGGGGGATCGGAACTAGATAATCAGTGCCTTCAAAAAGATCTTGGCCGGCTTTGACTAACCATTCTGCAAAAATTGGCACTAAGCTTGTATCATCAGCGTATTTTAACCTTAAAATAAGCTTTTTTGCGCCTTCATCATAGATAAGGGCCGATCGTGCGTATTCGTAAAGTGTTTCTTCATAATCACAGAAATCACAAAACTCAAGGTCCGTATCTTGAAGGGTGTGCGGATATCCACAAACCTTACAATAGGGGGTATTGATAAAATTAATGGATTTCCAACACCCAGCACAAAGCTTGTGGTTCCCTAATGCCATTTCACTGCAACCCAAACAGCGAGGGGGAATAACTTGATCAAGAATTTTTTTGAAAAACAAAGCCATACAACCCTGAAATTTACAGACATCTATTTTTTTAGTATAGAGAAATTGATATGTATTGCGGAGAAAGAATCAAACTTTTTGATTTAAACATTGAAAATCGCTCTCTCGTATGAGAGAAAAGAAACATAGAAATGAAATGAAATACTTGCGATTAAGACTTATTTAAGGAGAATCTTATGGCTTTGCCTTTAATGCCGAAAGCCACAGCTGTTTGGTTAATTGAAAACACATCTTTAGCATTTGAACAAATTGCGGAGTTTTGTGGACTGCATCCTTTAGAGGTCCAAGCAATTGCGGATGAAGATACCTCAATTAATATGGTTGGCCTAGATCCTATTGCATCAGGTCAATTAAATTTAGAAGAGATTCATCGTTGTGAAGGCGATACTTCAGCACGTCTTTCTATTATGCCAGCTGTAACTGCTGATTCAGTTTTGGGTAAGAAGAATAGTCGCTATACCCCGGTTTCGAAGCGCCATGATCGCCCTGATGCCATTGCTTGGCTCTTAAAGTATTATCCTGAAATGAGTGAAACAAAAATTTGTAGGCTTTTAGGGACTACAAAACCGATGATTCGTTCAATTAAAACCCGCTCACATTGGAATAGCGCAAATATTAAGCCAAGAAGCCCCGCACAATTAGGACTCTGCACTCAAGCAGAATTAGACCATGCAGTTGAAGAGCTGCCAAAAGCTAAATTTTGATAATCCCTTACCACAAATTTTTCATGATTTAAATTTTTAAAGGACTCTGTTTATAAACAGAGTACCTTTTTCATTGGCATCAAATAAATCTCATTACTTTTCATTGTTTATCTAAATCAATTAAAAAAAATATGAAAATTAATAAAATATTAGTTATTTTTAGATAGATTAAAAATAAGAATATTTTTAGATAGAGGTGTTATTATGGTTTTGAGAAAAATTGCAGTTATTATTTTAAGTCTATTTACTTTATCAGCAATTGTGACTCCTTCACTTATTAGTGAGGCGGAAGCAGCTGGAGCTATGGTTGCCAAAAAAGGCGGGAAGGCAGTCGCTAAGAAAGGAGCCCAAAAAGGCGCCAAGAGCGGGGCCAAAAAAGGCGCTAAGAGCGGCGCCAAAAAGAAAAGCAAGAAATCAGCAGCTAAAAAGCAAAAAGGTGCTGCAAATAAAGCAGCACAAGACAAGAAACATGCAGATCAAAAGAGTATGTCTCCAGATCAGAAAAAAGCTGCAATTGAAAAGAGCAAGGCAGATTCAAAGAAGAAGAAGGATGATGCTAAGGCCGCAGCAGCAAAGAAAAAAGCTGACGCTAAAGCTGCTAAGGCTAAAAAAGCTGCGCCTCCAGTTTCAGAAGAAGATGCAGCGCCAGCACCAGCTCCAGAAGAAGCTCCTCCAGCTCCAGAAGAAGCCCCTCCAGCTCCAGAAGAAGCTCCTCCAGCTCCAGAAGAAGCTCCTCCAGCTCCAGAAGAAGCTCCTCCAGCTCCAGAAGAAGCTCCTGCAGAATAAGATTTCGCCAAAAAGAAGTCTTCGCACCAACCCTCTTGTCTCGCCAGATAAGAGGGTTTTTTTTATTGTCATATTTTTGAAAAACCACAAATTTTTATTGTCACATAACCAAAGATCGATTACCTTGAATGAATTGCGGAGAGGTGGCCGAGCGGTTGAAGGCGCACGCCTGGAAAGTGTGTATACGGGAAACTGTATCGAGGGTTCGAATCCCTCTCTCTCCGCCATTTTGTTTGGCAAAGCTTTAAGCGGGGCTGATTTTTATGTCGTCTCTTTGGCCTCTTCCTCTTAAGAAAAACGAAAATATTGATATTATTGCCCCTGCGTTTGGGTATTTTCCAGGCGTCTTGGCTAAAATAGAAACCTTTCTTTCATCTTGGAATCTATGCCCTTTGATCCCAGATGATATTTTTGGAAAGGATATTTTGTGTGCTCAAAAAGATGAAATTAGATTTGATCATCTTTATAAAGCTCTTCATAATGAAAAAAGCCGTTATATCTGGTGTCTTAGAGGTGGGTATGGTTCCACGCGGCTCCTTTCATTTTTAAAAAATATTCCTGCTCCAGCTACACCCAAACTTCTCATTGGTTCAAGCGATATAACAGCACTTCATATTTTTTTGAATCAAAAGTGGGGCTGGCCAAGTTTGCATGCTGCCCCTCTTAAAACCGTAGTGATGAGTGAAATTTCTGAAGAGTCAGTTTCTAATTTAAAAGATCTATTGCTAGGGGCTCAAACCAAGAAAAAACATGATCATTTAATTCCCCTTAATAATGCGGCCATTCAATCGCTGTCTATCAATGCACCTATCATAGGTGGCAACCTTACATTGGTTGAAACTAGTCTGGAAACTTTTTGGCAAGTGGATGCTTTTGAAAAGATTGTATTCTTGGAGGAGGTTGATGAGCGAGGATACCGTGTAGATCGCAGTTTGGTTCATCTTTTTCAGGCCGGTATCTTTGACTATGCAAAGGCCGTTATATTTGGAGATTTTATAGGCGGAGAAGAAAAAGATGGTAGTTCTTTGATTGAGCCTGTCTTGCAAAGGTTTGCTGACTCACTTTCTATTCCTGTTTTAAAAATGGAGGGAATTGGTCATGGGGTTAATGATTCACCTTTACCGCTTGGTATCCCTATCTTTTTACAAACAGGGCCAAATTCTTCTCTCAACTATCAACTTTAAATTATTTTTGAGCTTATCCTTTGTTAGAATATCTATCTTCCATCGATTTTTTGATTCTAGCTGGCCCTACAGCCAGCGGTAAGTCCGGGCTTGCAATCGAGCTTGCAGAAAGATGTAACGGAGAAATCATTAATGCCGACAGCATGCAGGTTTATAAAGACCTTTCCATTTTAACGGCCAGGCCAACGGAAAGCTTAATTCCTCATCATCTTTACGGAGTTCTTGATGCTCATCAGAACAGCTCAGCAGCTTGGTGGATTCGTGAAGTCGGACTTTTGATAAAAAATTGTATACAGCGTTCAAAATTTCCCATCGTTGTAGGGGGGACAGGGCTTTATCTGCGGACTTTAACACATGGATTGTCACCAGTTCCTGAAATTGAACCAGGCATTCGCGATGAAGTCAGAAATCTTTGCCAGAAGTTAGGGGGGAGATTTGCCGCGTATGTCTTTGAAATTGATCCCCTTTTACAGGATCGAATCCGTCCCTCTGATTCTCAACGTTTAAGCAGGGCTTTAGAGGTATTTCGTCAAACGGGCTGTTCAATCACTTTTTGGCATGGAAAGTCCATTCCTTCTCATTCATACAAATACCAATATGTCATTATAGAGCCTGACAGAGCTCAACTATATGAGCAAATTAACAAACGTTTTCAACTAATGATTGAATGCGGGGCCATAGAAGAGGTTCAAAACTTAAGAAAATTAGACCTTCCTGCTGATAGGCCAATTATGAAGGCTATTGGGGTTCCAGAGCTTAGCGCTTACCTTGAGAATCAGTTGAGCTTGGATGAAGCTACGCAAAAAGCTAAACAAAATAGCCGCAACTATGCAAAGAGACAAATGACCTGGTTTCGTGGCCAGGTTTCTAAAAAGATAGTGATTTGCTCTCCATATATCGATACACTGTTGAAAAAATTAGATGAGGAAAAAGACAAAATCTAATGATTTCTACAAAAATACTAGTGCTGTTGGGGGTAATTTTATCTGCTGTTGGTATAGGAATTTGGTCAAATCTACATTACGCTTCACCGTCATTAGAGGATGTCTTAAGAGAAGATCCGCCTTGTTCTCTTCCCTTAGATGGGGAATACGATAAAAGTGCAGCAGAACTAGTTCCTTATCAGACTGAAGCGAGTGATCCTTATTTTTATGCTCCATGTCCTATCTCTAGGGGTCTAGAAAAAGATATTATTTCAAGATTTCAGCTAATTGGTTTTGAGGATGAAAAAGACAAACGCCAATGGCAAGATATTCTTCAAAATATGAATAATAATCGTGATATTGATAGCTTTAAAAAGAAAATCAGAGACTTTATCGTTACCCTTATTAAATTGCAAATGGACGGAAGCAGTCGCCTTTTTGGAGCTGCCGGATCAGGGGATCTCATTGCCTTTACTCGTGTTGCTATATGTGATGAAATCGCAATTGCTCATCATCACATTAAAGGAGGGCTTGACCCTGTTATTGGGCAAGATTATTTAGACAATCCAGTGCTAGAGCTTAGTAAACAAGATAGAATTTTATTTGAAACGCTTTATCGTTCTTGCAGAATGACAATCTCAAATGCTTTCAGGTACGTTCCTTGTGCTTTGACGAGAGTAAGTTTTTATCCAACCGACGTGGATTGGAATACCATTCTTCGTGCTTTAAAAATCAATGCAAAGCAACCTAATGAAGTTATTTGCACTTATAAGAGTCGCAGCTAATAATGAGTAAACAAAGAGGGCTATAATGGATTGGGATCGATTGAGAGTTTTTCACACTGTTGCGGAGATAGGTAATTTAACGCATGCAGGATATATCCTAAACCTAAGTCAATCTGCGGTGAGTAGGCAGATCAGTGCTCTTGAGGCAGAATTATCTACCCCCCTTTTTAGTCGCCATGCCAGAGGGTTAGTTTTAACAGCAGAGGGGGAAATTTTATTTTCCACCACACGTGGTATTTTTGCGCAGCTCAGTGCCACAACAGCTCAACTTGCTGAAAGCAATATGAATCTTCGAGGCACCTTGAAAGTTTCATCGAGCGTTGCTCTTGGGTCGATATGGTTAGCGCCGCGTTTACCAAGGTTTTTTAAGAAATGCCCAGATATTAATTTGCAGCTGGTGTTAACCGATGAAGAAATCGACTTTACAATGCGTGAGGCTGATATAGCTATCCGTTTTGGGCGGGGAGACAACGATAAAAGCTTGGTGTATGAGCATCTTTTTGATTTTTCTTTGAAAATTTATGGTAGCCCCCAGTATTTTGAAAACTTTCCTATTCCAAAAAACCCTGAAGAACTAGATGATCATCGTCTTATTGTTTTTGGAAATCATGCCATAGCTCCAGTGGAAAATGTGAATTGGATTCTTAGATTGGGTGCTAAAACGGGCAATGTCCGTCAGCCTTTTTTAATGATTAATAATGCTTATGGCATTCTTCAAAGTGTGAAAAATGGTTTAGGTATTGGGAGTCTGGCTGATTTTATTGCGCATGATCATGCCGAACTTATTCCTATTTTTCCAAAATTAAAATATCCTCAAATTGAAACCTTCTTGGTATATCCAAAACAACTTTCTGAATCGAAGCGAATTGAAGCTTTTCGTGATTTTCTTAAAAAAGAACTTCAAATAAAGAGCCATGAACATCCTTAAGACCTTGTCGCTTTTGACTAATTTGTTTAACATGAAGTTTGTTGTATCCGTCCAGAGGATGGAAGTTAAGTAATTTTTTAGTCGGGTTTAGTTAAATATTATGATGCAATCACTAAGAGAACAGTCCGGTAAATGGTTTGTTAAAATTCTTTTCGGCGCAATTATTGCGAGTTTCGGAATTTGGGGTATTGGAGACGTTATTAGAAGCTATAGTGCCCTTCGTCCTATTGCGACAATAGGTAAGCATTCCATTTCTTATGAGGAATTTTCATCAGCCTTACAAAAGGAAATAAGTAGATTACAGCATTTATCAAAAGGTCAAGTGACTCCAGATCAACTCAAACAAATGGGCATTCATAGCCATATTTTGGATCAATTAATTGATCAAGCTGCTCTTGAGCTTGAGATTAAACGACTTAACTTAGTTGCTTCTGATTCTTTGATAAAAAATCAAATTCATGCTGTTTCTCATTTTCAGCAAAATGGCGTTTTTGATAAAAATCTTTTTTCAAGCTTGCTTCGACATAATAATATTTCTGAAAAGCAATTTATTGATGACATGAGAAAGTCTCTTTTAACTCAGCAACTTGTTGCTCCTCTTATGATGGGAGGGCATTTGCCAAAAATGTATAAAGAGCTTTTGTTAAGAGCGCTTACTGAAGAGAAAGTATTCACGGTTGTTTCTGTTCCTTTGGGTAAAATTAAGCTAAAAGCTGTTCCCAAGGAGGAAGAGTTAAAGATTAGCTATAATCAAAATAAGGCCCAATATGC
>JAIEMR010000162.1 GCA_019751935.1 Alphaproteobacteria bacterium | reverse complement strand
CGGACTTCAGGGTCAACGATTGCGCACGTATTATCTATACGTTTACGCTCCTTGACCTTCGTCCTCCTGCCGGTCTTTTGAAATTCATCGGGTATAGACACTGTTTATCTGCCTTATAATTGACGCGCAATGGATTCAAGTTCAAAGCATTCAATCATGTCGCCAACGCGGATGTCATGATAGTTTTCAAACGCCATACCGCATTCGTAAGTGTCTTTGACTTCTTTGACTTCGTCTTTGAAACGCTTCAATGTCTTAAGATCGCCCTCATGGATAACCACGTTATCACGCAACAGACGCACTTTTGCTCCGCGTTTGACAACACCTTCGGTAACATAACAACCAGCAATCTTTCCAACGCGGGTGATGTTAAAGACATCTCTGATCTCAGCTGTTCCAAGGAATTTCTCGCGAACTGTTGGTGCTAACATACCGCCCATGATTGCTTTCATGTCATCAAGGACGTCGTAAATAATGGAATAGTATCTAATTTCAACGCCATCTCGTTTAGCCATTTCGCGGGCTTGCGGGTTCGCACGAACGTTAAAGCCGATGATAATACCACCAGACGCTCTGGCAAGGGTTACATCGCTCTCGTTAATACCACCAACAGCACCATGGAGGACACGGGCTGTGACCTCAGCTGTTGCAAACTTGGAAAGGCTGGATGAAATGGCTTCCAATGATCCTTGAACGTCTGTTTTGATAACCAGCGGCAGCTCACGAGCCTCACCAGCTGCAATCTTGGACATCATTTGTTCCATAGAACCACGAGCTGAAGCCACGGCTACATTTTCACGTCTTCTATGTTGACGGTACGCTGTGACTTCGCGGGCTTTGTTTTCGTTTTCAACCACAAAGAATTCATCACCTGCCGATGGCATGCCATTAAAGCCCAAGACTTCAACAGGCATTGCTGGCAGGACTTCTTTAATGGGCAGTCCATGGTCATTCACAAGGGCGCGAACACGGCCCCATTCTGTACCGGCCACAAACAGATCACCAACACGAAGCGTTCCACGTTGGATCAAAACGGTGGCAACAGTACCACGGCCTTTGTCCATTTTGGCTTCAACGACAACGCCGCTGGCGGTGCGATTTGGGTTAGCTTTAAGATCTAAAACTTCAGCCTGTAACAGGATCGTTTCTTCTAACTTTTCAAGGTTAAGGCGCTGTTTTGCAGAAACCTCAACGCTCATGACTTCGCCGCCGTATTCTTCGAGGACGATGCCATGTTGAAGAAGTTCGGTTCTGACTCTCTCAGGATTGGCTTCAGGTTTGTCCATTTTGTTAATGGCGACAACCATAGGAACCTTAGCTGCGGTTGCATGGTTAATAGCCTCTAGGGTTTGTTCCATAATCCCATCATCAGCTGCAACAACCAACACAACTATGTCTGTAACGTTCGCACCACGAGCGCGCATTTCACTGAATGCTGCGTGACCAGGGGTATCGATAAAGGTAATTTTCTGACCCGATTTCATGGTTACCTGATAGGCACCAATATGTTGGGTAATACCGCCGGCTTCTCCGCTGACGATGTCTGTTTGACGTAAAGCATCAAGGAGAGAAGTTTTTCCATGATCCACGTGACCCATAACGGTAACAACGGGGGCTCTTGGGTACATATCTTCTGTAGCATCAACCTCGCCGCCAAGACCAAGTTCAATGTCTGAGTCAGCAACACGTTTGAATTTGTGACCAAATTCAGTACAAAGAAGTTCAGCCGTGTCTGCATCAATCATCTGGTTAATAGTGACCATGGTTCCCAGTTTCATCAACGCTTTAATAACGTCTGCTCCCCTGACGGCCATACGGTTGGCAAGTTCACCCACAGAAATGGTTTCAGGAATTGTAACTTCCCTGATAATTTTCTGTTGTTCTTGATCGTGTCCTTGCATTTTATGCTTTTGACGGGCACGTTTCATCGCGGCTATTGAGCGGGTGCGTTCCTCTCCGTCGTTGTTTAAAACTTTGGTGAGAATATTTCTGTGGAGTTTTCTTGGGGCTTCAACGGTTTTGCGGACAGCTCCTAGTAATTTCTTAGTTTCTACGCCTCCACGAACGGTTTTTCGTTGAGTTGATCCCTCATCATCTAAGTCTACATCAACATTCTTTTCATGTTTCGGAGCTTGGGCATGATGCGATTTTTGAGGAAGAGCATCATCAACTGGTATATCGATGGGAATGCTAGGCTTTGTTAAGCTCGTTTTCGACGGGCCATAGCTAGAAGCTCTTAGAATAATGGGTGTAACTTGCTCATGGGGCTTCTTTTTTACTTCTTGTACTTTAGCAGGAGCTGGTTTTGGTTTTTCAGAAGACGGGGTAACAGAAGGTTTATTTTCCTCAGAAGAAGAGGAGGTTTGCTCTTTAGGAGTACTAACTTCTTCGATTGTTTCCGTTTTTTCTTCTTCAACTTGCTCTAACGGTGAAGGCGGAAGTTCCTGATCGGTAACATTTGTACGCAAAGCTTCTTGAACAGCTTTAAATCTTGTTTCAAGTTCGCCATGTGTTAAACGCTTCAGAGTGGCTGAATCAGACGGCTCACCAAAGACAGCTTGTGCTTCACTAACTGGTTTATCAGCCGTTTTCTCGCCCAGAGGAATCCGTTTGCGTTTGACTTCTACTTCAACTGTTTTCGAGCGACCATGTGAAAAGCTTTGCCTAACTTGGTCTTTCTCGGTCACTTTCTTGAGCTCTAACTTTTTACTTAAAGTTAGAGTCTTCTTTTGACCCTCTTCTGTGCCAGTTGGATTCTTAGGATCCGTTTTTTCCGTCATTCTTTTCTTCTTACTTTCATGCTAAGTTAGCGAATTCATGCATTTTCAGCTTCAAACCAATGTGCGCGCGCTGCCATAATGACTTTGTTTGCATCTTCTAGAGATAAAGCATCTTTACCAGTGATGTCTAATAGTTCATCGCCTGATAATTCTGCTAAATCGTCTAAGGTTTTAATTTTTGCATCAAGAATCTTTGAAAAGACAGCTGAATTTAAGCCTTCTAAGGCCAACAAATCAGCGGCCATGCCAGCATCTTTGCATTTTTTTAAAATATCTTGATCTCTTTTGCCGATATATTGACGCGCTCTGTTTTGAAGTTCTTGGGCAATTTCATCATCAAAGCCTTCGATATTTGAAAACTCAGAAATGTCTAGATAGGCAATTTCTTCAATTTTCGAAAACCCTTCTGCTGCTAAAAGCTGAGCGATCATTTCATCAACATCAAGTGCGTCTATAAATAACTGACAACGGTTGACGTTTTCTTCTGAGCGACGAGCAATTTCATCAGCTTCGGTCATAATATCGATATTCCAACCGGTCAATTGCGAAGCAAGGCGTACGTTTTGGCCTCTTCTTCCAATAGCAAGGCTGAGTTGATCTTCGGCAACAACGACATCAACGCGCTTTGATTCTTCGTCAATAACAACTTTCATGATTTCTGCAGGCGCTAATGCGTTGACAACAAAAGTCGCAGGATTTGCGGACCAAAGGATAATGTCAACTTTTTCACCTTGAAGCTCATTTACAACAGCTTGCACACGTGTGCCTCGCATACCAACACAAGCGCCAACTGGGTCAATGCTAGGGTCTTGGGTATAAACAGCGAATTTCGCACGGCTGCCTGGATCACGAGCAACGGATTTGACTTCGATGATGCCATCATAAATTTCAGGCACTTCTTGTTCAAAAAGTTTTGCCATAAATTGAGGATGAGTTCTTGACAGTGCGACCATAGGGCCTCTGGCCTCTGGTTTTAAATCAGCGATTAAAACGCGCACTCTGTCGCCAACGCGGAATGTTTCTCTGGGAATAAGATCTTCGCGGCGCAAAACACCTTCACCACGGCCAATATCCAAAACGACATTACCAAATTCTACGCGCTTAACAAGGCCGCTAATGATTTCATTGATACGGTCTTTGAATTCTTCGAATTGGTGGAGACGTTCTGCATCTCTGACCTTTTGAACGATAACTTGACGAGCGCTTTGTGCAGCAACACGACCGAATTCAATCGGAGGTAGAGTTTCGCTAAGCTCATCACCAACCTCTGCGTGCGGTTCTTGTAGTTTCGCTTCTTCAAGAGAGATTTGGGTTAAGTTCTCAGCTGCTTCTTCAACAACAACGCGAACTCTATGGATAGAAACTTCTCCACTGTTACGATCGATTGTTGCCCTGATGTCGTGTTCGAATCCGTATTTCGCTTTTCCTGCCTTTTGAATGGCTTGCTCCATGGCAGATAAGACTTCTTCCCTTTCAATGCCTTTTTCACGCGCAACAACTTCTGCAACCTGCAGCAATTCATGGCGCGGCTGATTAACAAGGGCTGATTCTACTGGTTTTATCTTTCTACTAGCCAAGGTTCTTATCCTTTATCATTAGTCATGGATGGTTAAAAATTTATTCTCTTTATCGTCTTTATAGTCGATTAAAAGGTGACATGTAAACGCGCGACGCGAATATTATCATAAGGGATGTTGAAAATGGGTTGTTCATCTTTTTCTGGATTTTCCACTGTTATTGTTATATCCGTTTCTGTCGCAGATTCCAACTTTCCTTGAAAAGTTTTCCGATTTCTAATGGCTTGTGTTGTTTTAACAACAACGAGATGCCCAACAAATCTCTGGTAATCCTTCACCTTTACAAGAGGACGCTCTATTCCGGGTGATGATACTTCTAATACATAAGAACCAGTGATAGCGTTTTCTACATCTAATTGCACTGAAATTAAATGACTGGCCTTTGCGCAATCATCAACTGTAATAGCCTCTTCATCAACCCTTTCAATCATAATTTGTAAGGTTCTTCGCATATTCCCACTGAGTTGAACGCGAACAACACTATACCCTTTATCTAAGAGTGATTCTTCTATAATATTCTCAATACGCTGAACAATATCCACTAAGGATCCTTTTTTACTTTGCCAAGTTATGACTTTAGTATTGTCTAAAGAAATTACATAGGTCACATTCTGTACACTGAAAATGTATGGATTTACTTGTAGAAATTCAAGCTTTTTATGAAAAAATAAATATTATGACGATTTTATCCTTATCCTTGCAGCAAAATGAATGCTTTGTCGCTATTGAAGCAGATGGGAAAACAGTGGCTTATTCCTTGCAAATCCAGCCAGGCGAAACACAAGGGATGGTTTTGGTTCCATTTATCCAAAAAGCGTGGCAGGAAACTGGCCATGCGCCAATTACAGTATTAATTGCCCCTAAGGGGCCCGGGTCTTTTACAAGCCTGAGAGTCGTTTTGGCAGCAGCGCAAGGATTATCACTCGCGTTTCCAAAAGCAAAAGTGTTTGCGCCAACCCACTTTGATGTTTTGAATTATGTTGCAAAAATGTATACAGACAAACCTTGCATCGTGTTGATTGATTCAAAAAAGGGTGATTTTTATGGGCAAGTTTTTTCAAAAACGGGAGCGGAGACCCCTCTTGAGTACACAATGGATCAGGTGAAAGAACTGTTAGAAGGTAATCATGAATTAAAGGTTATTTCGGATTTTGAACCACCTCTTGATAATTTGTTTGAGGAGAGATGGATTGCCTTTGATAAAAATATAGCCGCTTGTCAAATTGAGCTTTATAAAACCTCTTCCTTAAAGGAGGCCCTAGAATACCAGCAATTTCATCCCTATTATCTGCATTTGCCGAACTATGTTAAAAGAAAACCCATATAAACTTGTGCCTATCGAGGTAAAAGACGCTGAGGTCTTGGCCTTGATTCATGCAGAATGTTTTTTGGGTCAGCAGGTCTGGTCAAAGGAAACATTTAAAGATTTTTTCACATCCAATAACAGCTGGGGACGTGTTATTGGATGGCTGGCGGTTCAGGGTGAAGAGCCATGTGGTTTTATTTTGGCTAGAAAGATTGTGCAAGAGTGTGAGATTTTAACTTTTGCCGTAAAACCAGACAGGCAGCAAAAAGGAATTGGCCGTTTATTATTAGGGCATCTATTGAAGGAAATGGAAATTCCTATATTTTTAGAGGTTGCTACGGATAATCTTGCGGCCATCAAATTATATGAATCCGAAGGTTTTGAAGTCCTGACCGTTCGCCGTGATTATTATGAGGCAGAACCAGGGCAGCCTAAAAAAGACGCATACTTGATGCGGTGTTTGAATTAGGGGTATTGAGCTGGTCAATCTCATAAAAGTTAATCTTATTGCATTTTTTTCTTGAATTTATCTATTTTATTGCTTTAAAAGTGAAGAAAAAAATAATACAAGGTATTCCAAGATGCTAAAAGCAGCAATTTTATTTTCATTTCTACCATTGGTTGCACATAGTATGGAATCAGACGCGCCAGTGAATCCATTTTCGAGTCATGATAAACATAGATCACTTTCTTTGGCCACTAAATCTGTAGCGAGTATGGGAGATGTTGAAATTGGTGTTGGTGCACCACATGAAACAAGAAGAAAATTAAGAACAAGCGCTGTAAGATATGGTGGTCCTTTGAATTTGAAAGCCTTAAGGAATGCAGGTGAATCCGATACAGCCGTTCTTTCCGTTTTACCAGTTACTGCGCCATCTTCATCTGACTCATCTTCTTTCAAAAGAGCACAACCCTCAACTAGTCCTAGCAGCGGCGTTGTTATGCCCTATACAGAGAAGCCTAAAAGAGATCCTGGAGCTTTTCCATCAAGCGGAGTCGTCATGCCCCCTAAATGGTTAACGGAATTAAAGAGCAACCCATTTTTTCCACAATAGTGTGATTTGTATTTGAATTTATGTGTTTCGTACCTATCTGTACCTTGTGGGCTAAAAACCTTTAGTACAGATGGAGATTTCGTGTGATAAGAACAATTATTGCTTTGGTCTGTTTTCTTTTTGCTGCGTTCAGTATGGATGATTCTTCTGACCCAAAGACAAATTGCCATTATGGGGTCGTATTGCCGCCCATTCCGGGAAGGGATTTAAACACTGAAAGAGAGTCTTTGCAAAAGCTAAATGCTGAAAAACTTCCTTTAGGTGTTTTGCCTTCTGTTGAAATTAAAAAGCCCACTCTGAAAAGCTCTAGAGTTCATTTTTTAGATGATATGAGCGGAAATATAAAGCCGAGAAAAATCGGGACGATGGATAAATTGCCTAAATTGGTTTTGCAAGGCAAAGGCAAAGATAAAAATAAGGAAAATATTTCCCCTTTACCGCTTTTGGAAACCAAATCTGGTTCACCCAAATGGGCATCTGAGTTATTATCTGCTGGCAAGCCATTAGTAATGTCACCAGTGCGTTTTAAATACTAAGGAATAATAAATGATAAAATTGGCAATTCTTTCTTTTCTTCTCTTTTCACAATTATATGCTATGGAAAATGAAGAGTCATCAACTCAGCCTTTATTAGAAAAAATCCGTAAAAAAGTAACGTTTGATGAGAATACTGTAGAGCGAGAGCCAAGCGCAGGTTTTATATTTCGTAAAAAGGGCAATATTTCTGCAGAAAAAGAAGCAAAAAAAGCAGCAGAAAAGGAAATGACTCTGTTTCTCGGTCAGGTCTATATCAATAAAAAAACTACAAGAAAAGCAATGGGTCGTTTGAAAATAGATACTCAATCTTCTAAAAAACTTAGGGATGAAGAGGCAGATGAAGAGTTAACAGCAGTTACTTTCCCTGGCTTGAAAATTTCTGATACCAGCTCAGCTGAAGGGGAAAAAGACGAGTCTTCAAAAAGTAAATCTTGTGAAGTTCAAGCGTCTGAAGAGGATGGCTGGTCTGATTAAGTCCGCATTTAAAGAAATAAATTGCCTTCTTTAGAGCTAGGTAAATTATCTTAATTTTGTTACTTTTGATCTTTAAAACGAATCATTTTGTTGCTTATAATATAAAAAACCCTACTATTTGAGGGCAGTTTTTAGTGTTTAAAAGAGTAACGATTTGTTTATTTTTATCAACAGTCAAACTTATCGCGAGTGATATTCCTTTAGCTGACGGGCCTTTAGGGGTTCCGCCTCCAGGGGGAGGATCTACCTTAAAGTTGCAACCTGCTAAAGCACCACCTATCCCAGATGGTTTTATGCTTGTTAAAGTTGGGCCTCCTGGTTTTTGTAATGCTGTTTTGGTGGCTTGTCATAAAGTTCCTCCGCCGCCTGCTCCTACGGATGAAGATGTTTTGATTCGAACACGCTCTGATGATGCATCAAGAGAAGAACAATTGAAGATGGGATCGAGCACGCCTTCAGGAGATCCAGACCCTTTTGTGCAATTTAGTTCATTGGCAATTAAACCTGAAGATGAATGGACGCAATAGATTAAAGTGGGTGCCTATGGCATTCTAAATAACTTATTGCTCGGACCTTTAAAACCCTTTACCATCAGGCCACAAAACAGTGTTGAAGGATTTAATAAGGGATTATGTCGCGTATTCAAAATCGAAAATTAAATGAACTAAGATCCATTTTTCTGGGCCCTAGCTTTGTCAAATATGCCGAAGGGTCTTGTTTCGTTAAATTTGGCGACACGCATGTCATTTGTGCGGCCACGATCGAAGAAAAAGTCCCTCCTTTTTTAAGAAATACAGGCTCTGGTTGGATAACAGCCGAATACGGTATGTTACCGCGTTCGTCGCACGAGCGCATTGAACGAGAAGCGGCCAAGGGAAAACAGTCCGGCCGCACTCAAGAAATTCAGCGTTTGATCGGTAGAGCCCTGCGAGCTGTTGTTGACCTGAAAGCACTTGGTGAGCGGCAAATTAAAATTGACTGCGACGTTTTACAAGCCGATGGCGGCACCCGTACCGCCAGTATTACAGGCGCCTATGTGGCTCTTCATCAGGCTTTAACAAAGTTGGTTGAACAAAAAAGGCTAAAAGTCTTGCCGATTACAGACCAAATCGCTGCGGTTTCGTGTGGCATTGTAAACGGTGAACCTATGCTGGATTTAAACTATCACGAAGATTCAAACGCCCAGGTTGATGCCAACTTTGTCATTACAGGCCAAGGTAAATTGGTCGAGGTTCAAGCGGCAGCTGAAAAAGACCCTTTTTCTGAAAAAGAGTTTAATGAACTTTTGAAATTAGCAAAACAAGGCACTGAGGAATTAAATAAACTGCAACGCCAAGCCTTGAAGCTGGATTGATAGATTTTATGAATAACGTACCTATCCTACTCCAAGCGTTAAGAGGAGCCGCAAAAACACCTCCGCCGATTTGGTTGATGCGGCAAGCGGGTCGGTATTTGCCTGAGTATATGGCTGAACGACAAAAATTTCCTGACTTTATGGAGTTTTGTTTTAACAGTGACGTTGTAACCAAAGTCACTCTTCAACCTATCGAACGTTTTGACTTTGATGCGGCTATTATCTTTAGCGATATTTTGACAATTCCGCATTTTTTGGGGCAAACGGTAAAGTTTGAAAAAGGCCATGGACCCATTCTTGCAAAGGTTGACTGGACTGACTTTTTGAAAAACAGTGAACAAAAGGATTTATCCAACGATTACCAGCCCCTTTTTCAATCAATTACAGATGTGAAAAACGCTTTACCTTCAGATAAAGCCTTGATTGGCTTTGCAGGCTCACCCTGGACAATTGGGACGTACATGATTGGCGGCGGCAAATCCAAGGGTTTTTCTGAAATTGTCAAATTTGCTGAAACGCAAAGCCAAACATTTAAGGGAATCTTGGATCTTTTGACAGATCAGGTTATTAAACTGCTTTTAGGGCAAATTAAAGCAGGCTGTGATGTTGTCCAAATTTTTGATTCGTGGGCAGCGGCTGTTCCTGTGCAGCAGCGAGAAGAGTGGTTATGGAGTCCCCTTCGAAAAATTTACAAAGCTATAAAAACCGTTTATCCAGAGACGCCAATTATTTATTACGGGAAGGGTATTTCTTTGGATTATCCGGCATTGATTCCAGATCTGCCTGGTGTATGCTTTGGCTTAGACCAATCAGTGGACGTAAAATGGGCCAACAGCGCCATTCAAAAATTTGCTCCTGTTCAAGGTAATCTGGATCCTGAAAAACTTGTAATGGGTGATTTTCAAAAGGATGTCCAAAATATTTTAGAAAACCTAAGCGTTGGTCCCTTTGTTTTCAACCTGGGTCACGGCATTTTGCCTGAAACCCCTATACCACATGTGCATCAGTTGATTGAGTTGGTTAAGGGTTGGAAAAGCTAATACCCTCTATACCCTTCGTATTTCAAATTCCGGGTTCGTTGTTTTTCGGGATCTTCGGTGCTTTACAGTTAAGTCTGCTTAGTTTCTTTAAACATTTTGGGTATATATACTCATTGAAAATGAAGTTACCTGTTTTCTGGATGGCCACGCAACTTTGTTGCTCGCCATGACGCAGTTTTTCTCGTCATTACGAGGAGCGTAGCGACGTGGTAATCCAGCTATCTTGAAATTCCTTGAGTATATTTTACCGTGCTTGTGATTATTTTGATTAACCGTTATTAATTAAAGTCCTTGTTGGTCAGTTATAACTGTCATTTATGGATAAAATTAGTTACGCTTAAAAAATGAATAATGAAAACCAAGATCTTGAACAGTATATAGACCACCCCGAATGGTACGGTCCATCCAAAGATGTGATGGAGCAGGTTCATCATGCCTTGTTGATGGACAATGCTAGTGCAATTACAACTCTCATTCAGTCTCTTCACCCTGCCGATGTAGCGGTCATTATTGAAAACTTATCGTCAGATGATCGAACTAGGTTCATAGAGCTTGTTCATGATCAGCTTGATCCTGAAATCTTGCCAGAGATGTATGCTGATGTAAGGGCTGAAATTTTAAGACATCTTACAGATGAAGAAATTGCTGAGGCATTGATTCAGCTTGATAGCGATGATGCACTTTCTGTTTTAAATGAATTAGATGAAGATCATCAAAAGACTGTTTTACAAGATATACCAGAGGAGCAGCGCCTAAAACTTGAGCAAAGCTTAACGTATCCCGAATATTCAGCCGGTCGTTTGATGCAGCGCGAAATGGTGGTGATGAGGTCCAATTGGACCATTCAAAAAACGATGGATATGCTAAGGGCACCTAAGAAAAGTCGTTTTTCATTTCCCGAAACATTCTATGAGATTTTTATAGTCAGCAAAGACTATAAACCTGTCGGGAAAATTGCTTTAAATAGCTTGTTTAAATATCCCGAAGATACAACGCTTCAAGAAATTATGGACAAAGACGTAAAGTCTATTCCCTTAACAATGGCTCAAGAAGATGTTGGATTTCTTTTCCGTCAATATAGTTTTGTAACAGCGCCAGTTGTGGATCATAAGGGCCGTTTGGTTGGGATGATTACAATTGACGACGTTTTGACGGTCATGGAAGAAGAAGTCACCGAAGACATTATGAGACTAGGCGGTGTGAGTGAATCAGACTTTCATGCCAGCACTTTGAACACAACGATCTCTAGGCTTAGATGGCTGCTGGTGACGTTTGTTGATACACTTTTGGCCTCTGCAGTTATTTATCAGTTTCAAGGGATCTTAGAGAAAAAAGTAGCCTTAGCCATTTTGATGCCGATTGTAGCGGCTATGGGTGGTAATGCGGGTATGCAAGGGGTAACGGTGATGGTTCGCGCACTTGCAACCCATGAATTCAGAACCACGCGCATATGGTCAATTATTGGCAAGGAACTGAAAGTAGGGCTGATTAATGGCCTGGTATTTGCCAGCCTTTTGGCCAGTATTGCTAGCTTTTGGTTCCAGGATATAGCTCTTGGCCTCGTTTTAGCGGCAGCCATGGTTTTTAATATTGTGTGGGCAGCATTGGCTGGAACAGCGCTACCTATCCTTTTGCATCGCTTTGATTTCGACCCTGCGATCAGTTCAGGCCCTCTTTTAACAACCACAACGGATGTTTTAGGGTTTGCCATTTTCCTTGGCCTTGCGACCCTGGTTTTGGGTTAGCACTGTTATTAATTAGGGATCAGAAAAATAAAAAACTAAACAGAAACAATAAATTACATGGACTCTTGGGTCGGAGCCTAAGGATCCATTTTCGTTCATTTTACTTTTCTGGATCACCACGTCGCCTGGCGGCGACTCGTGATGACGAGGGTTATGTTATAGACATCTTTCAAACCCTTTAAGATCCCGGATGCCAAGTCTCATAAGTGGCAAAGCCACAATCGATTAGGTTCCGGGATTGTAAGTTAAAGATCTGCTATGACAAGGTTTTTATATGGAGCATCCCATAAATGGCCTAACATCACCCAACCGACTTTATTAATTCACAATTAGTATTAATCTAAGAGATATTTGCTATTACCCAAATGATCCTTAACATTTTGGAAAAGGGCTCGTGAATTTACAGCCTCTCCTTTGGGCACAGTATCCATTAAGGTTTCATCAATAAATTCAAAGATTTTATCTTTATACATTGCATCGCCTGTGTTAGAGAACCTTTGATGTCCAAGCCAATAACCTTCATAACTAAAGTCGTACAAGGCAACAACCGTACATTTCAATTGATGTCTAAACAGATGGCGCGCTTTATCCGGATCAAGATGTTTATGAGAAGGCTTAAAGAAAGCCCTTTTTATAACATTAACTTCATGGTCAAAGGCTGCTTCAAGTTCTGTCTGATATTCTGTAACATGTGCCTTTGCATAAGCTTCGACTAAGTTCCCATCATTAACATCATATGGATCTGAACCCCTTAAGCGATCTCCTATGACTGAAATCTTAGCCTCTATAGTACCACCAGATACATCAAGACCTAAATGCCGGCCGAGGGCATTTAAACGCCAGTTCGAAACGCTTGCTTTTGAAAAGGCTTGAATGCCTTTTACATAAGCTATGGCCTCATTTTCGGTTGCTTTTCTAAACTTTATCCCAAAGCTGCTAACACCACTGATTATACGAGCTGTGGTGTCTTGTAAATCTGGAAATTCTGAATTATGAATTGCAACCAAAGCACGTCCGCTTAAGGGTAATGTTCTATCTAGTGTGCTGCCTGATATCTCTTCGATGGTATCATAGGTATCAGAAAAACTTCTCCATAAGGCATTCGCGTGCTTTCTTAAATCCGGATCTGTGACACCCTGCTGCAGAAATGCATGACGAAGACCGGTTTGCATTTGGCCCAAAACCGTTCTGAAAGCCACATGTGCAAAGTCAGAACTCGTCATTTCATGGCAATTATCATACATCTCG
>JAIEMR010000082.1 GCA_019751935.1 Alphaproteobacteria bacterium | reverse complement strand
ATGAGGTTTGAATGGTTCAACTAAGGCTTCCTGAAAACTCAAAGGTAAAAAAGGGAAAAACGTACACTTCTCCTACTGCAACGAAAACTTTTCAAATTTATCGCTTTGATCCTGATTCAAATGAAAACCCAAGTTATGATCAATTTGAACTTGATACCAATAAATGCGGTCCTATGGTTTTGGATGCCCTTATTAAAATCAAAGATGAAGTTGACTCAACCCTTACCTTTAGAAGGTCTTGCCGCGAGGGTGTATGCGGCAGTTGTTCCATGAATATTGACGGAACCAATACATTAGCATGCACCAAGCCTATTTCTGATATAAAAGGGACGGTGAAGATCAACCCACTGCCCCATATGCCCGTGATAAAAGATCTAGTACCTGATTTAAGCGCAGCCTATGCACAATATGCCTCAACAAAACCTTGGCTTCAATCGGATACTCCGCTTGGAGAGCGGGAAAGACTTCAATCCCCTGAGGAACGAGCAAAGTTAGATGGGCTTTGGGAATGTGTTTTGTGCTTTAGTTGTGCGGCCGGCTGTCCTAGTTATTGGTGGAATGGCGATAAATATTTAGGGCCAGCTACTCTTCTCCAGGCAAATCGCTGGATCCAAGATAGCCGCGATGACAAAACAATCGAGCGGTTAGAAGAATTAAACGATCCTTTTAAGCTTTATAGATGTCATACCATCATGAACTGCACGAAAACGTGTCCAAAAGATCTTAATCCCGCCAAGGCTATTGGCGAGATTAAAACGATGATGGTTAAGAATCAAAAGAGTTGAGCACCGACTGTTGCTACTTTTTTTTCTTAGCTGCTGTTTTTGTAGCTGCTGGTGCTTTTACAGCTACTGGTGTTGTTGCAGCTGGCAGCATATCTTCAGGTTCTTCCGCAATCTCTACTTCGTCTGGTTCTTTTCCGGTAACAGCCAAGATTTTTTTAGCCGCTTTGGCTTCATATTGCATTGCCGTATTTAAAAGAGATTTCATAAAAGCACCTATCCCTGTGAACTTTGCATCTGTACCTTTTAACATACCACATACATACCCAACAGCGCCTCCTGTGGGGGGTGCCATCGCAAGTGGCTTTGTCGCCGGACTATCACATACGCTAACACCTTTTGATACCTCTGCAACAAGCTTGTCTGATTCAAATTTATTATCCATTTTTTCAAGTTTAGAAATTAATTTCTTAATTTTCTCATATACAGCAGTCAGTTTCTCAGGAGTTGTTGCTTTAGGAAGTTCTTTCCCAATATTTTTAATATCTTTAGCGCTATCTTTCATTATTTTGGTATACTGCATCATTTCTTTTGGAAGTTTTAGAACCAATCCAAAAAGTTTCGTTATAGGATTGCCTTTCCCTCCTATAGCCTTTCCAACGCTTTTCACACCCTTAGCAATAGCTTTACCTGGATTAGCACCCTTAGCTTGCAATTCAGTTGGCGTAACAAAAGCCATTAAGAATAGGCACAGAAATATTTTTTTCACAATCACACCTACAATAAAATCATTTACTTTATTGTAAGGAACAATTTATTAACAAATTGTTTAAAAGTCTGCTTAATTGATAATAAATAACAGTAAATTTTGTGAATACAGGCTCTTAGGACAAAATCTCTATAGCTTCACAAAACCTTTCCACTTCCTCTTCTGTATTGTAATAATGCACAGATGCACGCAACAAAGCATCTATTCCCCTGGCATCCATATCAAGACGGCTATATTCGGCAATGGATACAGATATGTTAATCTTTTTTTCATGAAGAGAGCGCTGGGTGGTTACCGGATCTTGTCCCGTTATCATAAAGGTAATGATACCGCACTGCTCTTTCCCTAGGTCCATAACAGTAACATTTTTTATGTTCTTTAATTTTTTACGCAAATCTGCAGCTAAATGCTGAATCCGAGCGTAAATGTGATCTAATTTCCATTCCATCGCATACTCAACGGCTCTTCCCAAACCAAGCTTAGCAGCGATATTACATTCCCAGTTTTCAAACCGTCTAGCATCAGGGCGGATCTCGTACTTGTTGATACTTGTCCAGCGGGCTGCATGCAAATCTAAAAAAGGGGTTTCAAGCAGATTTAATAAATTCTCACGAACATATAAAAATCCTGTTCCTCTGGGTCCCCTTAAATATTTGCGTCCAGTTGCTGACAACATATCGCAACCAATTTCTTGTACATCAATTGGCATCTGTCCAACTGATTGGCAAGCATCTAAAAGATATAAAATATTACGCGCCTTTGCTATTTCACCAACCTTTTTAGCCGGATTAACTAAACCACCATTCGTTGGAACGTGTGTAATTGCAATCAGCTTTACGTGTTTATCAATTGCCTTTTCTAGAACCTCAATAGATATCTGCCCGCATTCATCATTAGGGACGACTTCAACCTCAACCCCTGTTCGTTTTGAGACTTGTAGGTATGATATATAATTACTGGCATATTCTGCTTGGGCCGTTAAAATACGATCACCTTTTTGAAAAGGGATGGAATAAAAGGCCATATCCCAAGCACGAGTCGCATTTTCAATAACGGCTACTTCTTTAGTATTGCAATTTAAGAGCTTAGAAATTGATTTATAAACATTTTCTATAGCTTCTGCACATTTATCGGCAGCTTCATACCCGCCAATCTCTGATTCTAGCCGCAGGTGATTCATCACTTTTTTTAAAACAGGTGTTGGCATCAATGAAGCGCCGGCATTATTAAAATGCAAAACGTTGGTGGCGCCTGGCGTTTCATCCCTGGCCTTTTTAACATTGATCGGCATTCAGGACTCTCGTTACTAACTTTACTGATGCCTACTTATAACAGAACTAAAGCATAATTATTAAGATAGATGTTTATCTTTGTTTTTATTCTTTAAATGGCTAAAGAGATAAGCATTAAAAAAGAAAAGTCATCAAATAAAATATTTAAAACATACATAAAGCATTAATAATATATTAATACTTCACGCTATATAATATCAAAAGATGTAAAGAACATCTTTAACGTTCACAAAAACTAAGGAGATATCATGATAAAAAAATATTGCTTTCTTATTACTGTAATGTTTGCTGGATTACTTATTAATATCCAAAGCTGCAAAGCCGACAACTACTACTGCCGATGCATCACAGCAGAACATAAGCATGGAGAGGATTTAGACTATGACTTTGAAAAAGTGAAAATTGGAATGATGGATAAGAGGAATGATGAAGAACTTTGCATAAAAAATTGTAAGAAAGGAAAAAGCAAAGATAAAAAGCCTTTTATTGGGGCTATGTCACCTGGAGTATGTAAAGATAATTTATGTTCAACTGCTAGGCGTAAATATGCCGATGGCAATAGGCACATAACGCTATTTAATGAATAATCTGCCGATTAATTTTTTTCTAAAAAAGACTTTATTTTACTAGATTTTTTGAATACAAAATCTAGTAAAATAATCTTGAGAAATTATCATTCTGAGTATTAATAAAATAAATATATTACACCTCAGCTATCTACCAACAAATTTTATTTCTTCACGGGCCGAAAGCGATAAGCATTAAAAAA
This sequence comes from Alphaproteobacteria bacterium, assembly GCA_019751935.1. Lineage (GTDB taxonomy): Bacteria > Pseudomonadota > Alphaproteobacteria > Paracaedibacterales > CAIULA01 > CAIULA01. Next base: position 9,856 of record JAIEMR010000082.1, on the reverse strand, counting down.
GAAACAACCGCCAAATAAAATAAAGATAACAGCAAAGACATCCATATAGTAATGCCAGATAGCAATACCGAATATTACAAAGAAAGCCCCGCTTAATAATGAAGAAATAAAATGAGTATTTGCTTTTCTGTGTACACTATTATCTAAAAATTGATTTAAAACCCGAACGCGAGTTTCACATTGCTTGCAGGCAAGTCCATTATCGCAGTCGACTGAACATTCATGACATAAACCTTTTTGGCAATTTTTACAAATGCCAACACTTTCAGCGTCTTGATGTCTAAAACATCTCATTAAATTACCCTTCTCCATGGGTTTTTGAATAAGCCACCTTACCATCAAATGTATTAAGTTTTTCTAAATGGACCCAACGACATTCCTTTGACAATTTTTGCAAAAGAGCCAAAATCATCTCATCACTTGCTTCTTGAGCTGAGTCTTTTAAAACAAAACGGGCGCAAACGTGATCGACCAAATCAGGTTCTTTCAAAGAAAGACTTGGGTAAATTTTCACCCCTCGGCATGAAAGGATCTTAAATTCAAAAGGAGTAGAAACAGCTAGTTGTTCTAAATTTTTTCCAAGGACTTCAAAGGATTTATCCAGTTCAATAAAGACATCGATGCCCTTTACGACTCTGTCCTTTGGTTTAATCGGTGCTGGATCTTTTGAGACTTTAGGGAGTTGAATGGGTTTATAGGTATGTTCTTTTTGCTCTTTAAACGCTTTACCCAGATTTTTTATAATTGCGTCTGTAAAGGCAGTTGTTGATGCTGAACCCTTATCTCCCACCACATCTCGAGTTAGAATTCGATCTTTTGCTAAGGTGATATAAAGTGCCTGTTCAATTGATTCGGCTGCTTTAAATTCGCCCAAATACCGCAACATCATCACGCCTGATAATAAAACAGCTGTCGGGTTAATTACATTTTTACCTGCATATTTAGGGGCAGATCCATGAACGGCTTCAAAAATTGCAAAATCATCGCCAATATTAGCGCCAGGTGCAAATCCTAATCCGCCAATTAATGCTGATCCCAGATCACTTAGGATATCGCCGTTCATATTGGTTGTGACAATCACATCAAACTGTTCAGGTTTTTTAACCAGTTGATGCGCACAGTTATCCACAATAATGTGATGAGCTTCGATATCTGGGTAATCGCCTGAAATTTCTTCAAAAGTCCGTTTTAAAAGCCCCTCGCTGAGTTTCATAATATTAGCTTTGGTCGCGCAGTGAACCATCTTCCGTCCTTCTGAGCGAGCAAACTCAAAAGCAAGACGCACGATTTTCTCGCAGCCCTTACGTGAGATTAACTTTAAGCATTGCGCAACGTTTGGCGTTTGCATGTGCTCAATACCAGCATATAAATCCTCGATGTTTTCCCTGACAATCACAAGGTCAATATCTCGGCCATGATATGGAGTTTCAACCCCAGGAATCTCTTTGATTGGACGAATGTTGCCATAAGTTTCAAACATCTTGCGCAAAGTCACATTGGCGCTTTTCTCACCAAATCCCACAGGTGTTTCAAGGGGCCCCTTTAAGGCAATTTTGTTTTTAAGAATCGAGTCTATTGTCTCTGTCGGAACACCCGTTTCAAGGCCTTTTTTAAAAACCTCAGCGCCTGCCGCGCATACATCCCATTTTATCTTTACTCCAGTTGCCTCAATGATTTTGCAAGTAGCGGAAGTAACCTCTGGTCCAATGCCGTCGCCTGGAATCAACGTGATATTATGTGTTTTGCCGGACATATGAATGCTCCTAAAATAAGAATCAAGTTTAGTTTAGGATGAAGCCGTTTTCTTATAAAGGCAAAAATGCTTCTAAGGCTTTTATAACCGTGCTTATATCAAGGTCTTTTAAGTGCGGCTCATAAAGACCAATATGTCCTGAGCCTCTTGCCCCGCCTAGGCTTGGAGGGTTGCAACTTGCGTAAAACGTTAACGTCTTGCAGCCACCACTTGCCGCAAGAAGCGTTGGCCCAGTATCATTTCCAATCGCGCACAATGCTTTTGCCGCTAGGCCAATGATTTGATAAAAAGTTGTTTTGCCGCAAAGATCAATGACCTCTGGAACTTTGTTTTTCATAACTTCAAAATTATCTGAAGGGCCACCAATTAAAACTGGCTGGATCTTTTTCCCAATTAAAAATGATACCAGCTCTGCATATTTTTCTTCTGGCCATCTTTTCCTTCCCCCATGCACTAAAGAGGCACCGGGGATAAGCAGAACATAAGGATTGGGAATATGAAAATCATTAGATTCTGCTAAATGACTTAGATTCAGATCTGCCTTAAACGGAATGCCAAGGGATAAAAATAGACCTTTAAAACGTTCTTGAGGATGTGTATTGCTCTCTTTTTTATCAGGCGCAATCCACTTTGTTTTGTTGGAGATAAGATATGAATAAAGTCTACTTCTGTCTACATTTTGTAGATCATAGATTTTTTGAAAACCTTGGCTTCTTAAATACTTTCTAAATTTGCAAAGCTTACTAAGCTCAAATAACTTGAACCGTTCATCAATTAAAATCTCATCAAAATATCCCATTTTTTGAGCTAATTCTTGATAAGGAGCTGTTGTTAAAAGAGTAAGATGATCTTTTTTGTGAAACTGTCGTAAGGCTGCAAAGGCAGATGCTGCCTGTACCATATCCCCTAAGGCTCCAAGTTTGATGATGAGAATTTTATTATGCATAAGGATTTATAATGCCGCCTTGTATAAAGCAAGGGTACGGTTAACCATCTGATCAAGGGAAAAATTTTGACAAATATGCTGACGTGCATTTGCTGACAGTGCATTCCGTTTCCCATCATGTAATGATAAAACATAACGTATCATTGCAGCTAAAGTTTCTGCATTTCCAAAAGGCACTAAAAACCCTGTCTTTCCATGGATACACATTTCTGGAGTCGCTCCATGATCGGTGCCAATATAAGGCCTTCCCATCGCCAAAGCTTCTGCAGTAATGCGTCCGAACGCTTCTGGATCTGTTGAACATGACAATACAACATCAGCTAAAGCATAAGCAGTTGGCATATCATGGTAATCATCAATGAATTTAACTGGCAAATCTTTTGCCTGACTCATTAATTCCTGATAATAGCTCTCCCTTCCCTGACTATCTCCTAAGATAACCCCAAACAAATTCGAAGTATCCATTTGGCGCAAAGCTTCTATTAGCACTTTCTGCCCCTTCCATCGAGTAAGCCGCCCAGGCAATAAAATGACTTTACTCTCCGCCGGTATTTCCCATTTCGCTCGCAAAGCATCTATTGCCTCAACAGAAATTTCAGCGGGGTCAAAATATGTTGTATCAATTCCCTCATGAATCACAGTGACATAAGAGGACAAATGAGGATAATTTTGCCTTATATGCTCTGCTACATATTCAGAAATAGCAATAACCCGATCTCCACGCGCCATAACAGAGTTATAAAAAGATTTCACAGCATTACTACTGTTATAAATGCCATGATAAGTGGTTATAAATGGGATTTTAGTTAGGCGCGCTGCCCAGAGTGCACTCCAAGCGGGCGCTCTTGAACGGGCATGAATGATTTGAATATTGTTTTTTGCTATCAGGTTTTTTAAAGAGAAAGCGTTGCGAATTAATGACCATGGTGCTTTATCTTTTAAAGGAAGCTCAAAATGCTTTCCACCAAGAAGAAAAATTTTATCAACCAAAACACCACCGCTTGATGCTACAAAGGTTTCAGTATGAGGGTAAGCTTTTTTAATTCCCGACACCATGTCCACAGATGCTTTTTCAACGCCTCCACTTATTAAAGAAGGAAGAATCTGTAAAACACGAGGAAATGACAAATCTAGAGTCACATTTACCTCTTCTTTCTGACCATCACAAACCCTGCAATTGTCACACCAACACTAACAATTCCGACAACAATCGCTGCTAAAGCATTAATTTCCGGAGTAATACCTAAACGAAGGCTTGAGAAAATTAAAATAGGTAAAGTTGTAGCCCCAGGGCCCGAGAGAAAACTGGCAAGAACAACGTCGTCCAAAGACAAAGCAAAGGATAGTAGCCAACCTGCCAATAAGGAGGGAGCAATCAACGGTAACGTTATTTTAAAAAACACCATCATTGGCTTTGCCCCTAGATCTTGAGCTGCTTCCTCTAAAGAGCGATCAAAATCCTGCAAGCGCGCTTGAACAATTAAGTAAACATATGCCATAGCCAGGGTTGTATGAGCAATCGTCACTGTCATCATTCCTCTCTCCGATGGCCAGCCAATCAATCTTTCAAAGGTAACGCACATTAACAACAGTGCAAGCCCTGTGATAACCTCTGGCATGACAAGAGGCGCTGAGATCATGCCACTAAAAAGCGTTCTCCCCCGAAAGAAACCAAAGCGCACCATAGAAACTGCAGCCAAGGTCCCCAAAATAACCGCACTCGTAGCACTCATGGAGGCAATCTGAAAGCTGGTTAAAACGGCAGCTAAAAGCTCTTCATTATCGAATAAAAGATGATACCATTTCGTTGAAAATCCAACCCAAACTCCAGGGAGACGGGATTCATTAAAAGAAAAAATAATCAAAAATAATATAGGCAGATATAAAAATGCATATCCAATAATTAGACTTACTGTTCCGCTATAGGACATTTTTCGCATGGGTTTATTCCCCCTGCTCTAAGGCAACAGCTTGCTGCCTTTGGAAAATCATAATGGGCGCTACAAATAATAACACCATAGCAACAGCCAAAGCACATGCAAGCGGCCAGTCTCTATTGTTAAAGAATTCCCACCACAAAGCCCGTCCAATCATGATTGTATCAGGCCCACCTAAAATTTCAGGGATAACAAATTCGCCAATAGCTGGAATAAAAACCAAAATACATCCTGCAATAATACCCGGTTTTGAGAGGGAAACTGTAACCTTCCAAAATGTACGCCAAGGTGTGCACCCTAAATCAAATGCGGCCTCAACATAAACAGGGTCCAACTTTTCAAGCGTTGTGTAGACAGGCAATACCATAAAGGGCAAATAACAATAAACAATCCCAATACAAACGGCATAAGGGTTATCTAATAACTGCAAGGGAAAATTAATTAGTCCTATTTTCATCAAAAATGTATTAATAAGACCTTGCGTACTAAGTAGGGTCATCCAGGCATAAACCCTAATTAAAAATGACGTCCAAAAAGGAAGAACCACCAAAAGCAATAAAACAGTTCGCCATTTTGGATTAGCGCGGCTAATGCCATAAGCCATCATATATCCCAAAACCAAACAACATAATGTTGAAGATCCGGCTATTTTTAAAGAAGAAGTAAAGGCTTCTCTATAAAAAGAATCCTGGATAAGGGACAGATAATTTTGAAAATTAAAACGTATTTGCAAAAGGTTATCGCCGGCCCATTCAAAAATAGATGAGAAGGGGGGCATACCAATCAGGGAGGTTGAAAAACTAATTTTTAGAATTAAAAAGAAAGGGATAAGAAAAAAAAGAAAGAGCCACAAATAAGGTATAATCACCACAAGTTTACGCTGAGAGTTTTTACTCTTTGTGTAAAGAGTATTCAGTTTCTCTTGGCCTTGTTGCCATGAATAGTTTAAAAACCCATCGCTTATCATGTTGCAAGTACCACCCCATTTTCAGCGCGCCAGAATAAGTACACTTCATCATCCCATTTGACGTCTCTTTCCGAAAGACGTAATAGGTTTGGCAAAGAGGATTGGATGACTTTCCCAGATTCAAGCTCAACATAGTAAATTGACATGTCACCCAAATAAGCAATTTCTCTTACAACACCTTTGGTACAATTTCTATTTCCTGCAGGCGGTGTTGCGGAGATCATAACTTTTTCAGGGCGGATAGCAATGGCAACCTGTGATCCAATAGGCATCGAAGCTGCATGCGTTGCGTACACAAAACATCCTGCTTCAAGAGATTCAATAAGGACGTGATCGGGTTCATCCTCCACGACCAATCCCTCAATGATATTGTTGGTTCCTATAAATTCTGCAACATAACGTGAGCTTGGAAATTCATAGACGTCATGAGGAACTCCAATTTGACGAATCTTTCCCTCCTCCATGACGGCCATTCTGGTTGACATAGTCATGGCTTCTTCTTGATCATGCGTTACCAAAACGAAAGTAATCCCCACACTTTCTTGAATGTTAACAAGCTCAAACTGTGTTTGTTCGCGAAGTTTTTTGTCCAATGCAGCTAAGGGTTCATCAAGTAGTAACAATTTTGGCTGTTTAACAAGGCTTCGAACCAATGCCACACGTTGCCTTTGTCCCCCCGATAACTGATGAGGTTTGCGATGCGCAAAACCCAGCATTTGCACCAAATCAAGGCCCCACTGAACTCTTTCATGGATCTGGGCCTTATTTAGTTTTTCTTGTTTTAAACCAAAAGCAATATTTTGATAAACCGTCATATGCGGGAAAAGAGCATAGGATTGAAACATCATATTGACAGGACGCTGATAAGGCGCCCAGTTCGTAACATCAATACCGTCGATTAAAATTCTACCTGCTGTTGGTGTTTCAAACCCCGCAAGCATCCGAAGGAGCGTTGTTTTCCCACATCCAGATCCACCCAGTAATGAGAAAAGCTCACCTTTATAAATTGATAAACTAACACCCCTAACCGCCTGTATAGCTCCATAGTTTTTACTTATATTCTCGATTTGAATATACGGCTTCTCATTTGGATCTTGCCAAGGTTCTAATTTGCGCATGGGTTGTGTTAAAGGTAACATTTCACATCCTTAATCATCGATTTAACCTCACCTTAGCCCATGTTCGAGTACGCAGTTTATCATATTCCATACTCTTTGCATCTTTTTGAGGCTTATCTAAGTGCAGTTTTAACATAGTTTCTTTTAAAGGATAAATACTAGGGTCATTTTTAATGTTTTCATCTATTAACTTCAAGCTCGCAACAACCGTCGTTGGGATTAAAATATTATTCGTAATTTTAGCGCTAATGTCAGGTCTTAAAAGAAAATTTATAAAAATATGAGCATTTTTTGGATGAGGAGCGCCAACTGGAATAGCAAGGCAATCAACCCACACTGTGGTGCCTTCTTTTGGAACGATATATTTAATATTTCTTCCAAGTTCTTTTGCTTCGCGAATGGCTTCGTGCGCTTCTCCAGACCAACCTTGCGCAATGCAAGAATCGCCCATGACGATGTCATTAACAAATCTTGAGGAAGCAAATCTTCGAATATAGGGACGAAGTTTTAAAAGATGCTGATAAGCGCTATCCAAATCTTCAGGCATTATGCTATCACGATCTTTTCCTATGTAAGAAAGAATTAAAGGAAAAACATCTGTTGCTTCTTCTAGAAAGCTAATTCCATAAGGCGCAAGGCGCTTTAGATTCTCTGGATTAAAGAGAAGATCGTAGCTATCATGTGAAATTCCAGGAAGTAATTCATTAATCCGATCCACATCAAATGCAATACCCAATGTTCCCCAATAATAAGGGATGGCATAAGACATATCTGGATCAATGATTTTCATTTTTTGCATAATAACAGGATCAAGCTCTTGGATATTCAGCAAAGATTTATTGAGAGGCTGATAAACACCAGCTGCAATCTGACGAGCAACATAAGGACTTGCCGAGGGAAACACCACGTCATAACCAGAATTGCTCGCAAGCAGTTTTGCCTCTAAAACCTCATTATTATCATATAGATCATATCGGACATGAATACCTGTTTCTTTTTCAAATTGACGCAAAATGTCGTTTGAGAGCATGCCATACCAATCGTAGACATTTACGTAAGCATCTTCATGATTTAAAGATGAATGTTTAGTAAATCTCCACCCAATTAAGGCGATAAATACGACAATAACAGATACCTTAAACAAGGAAGTAAAACGCATAAGTTTACCCCTGCTTCAATTAAGCTTTTCTTCGCCGAGAGTATGTCATGCGGTGAAGCAGTTTTTCAATGAACATGGAGGTAAAAATAACTCCTAAAATTCCTGACAACACATATAAAAACGGTGCATGTTGAAAAAAGTGTAAGAATGCTTCTGTCCATGGGTTGACAGCGGATAGGATACCTTCTGCTAAGGAATCATCATGAGTTGTAATTGTCGTCATTGCGGCAGTTCCTACGTCGAGTTTGAAAAGATCATAGATAAACTTAGATCCTATCAATAATATAACCACCCCTCCAAGTAAACCCAAATAAGGTCTCGGCAAAGAATAACTCGATCTAACTCCTATTTGCGAACCAATAGTGCTTCCAAACAAAAGTATAAAGACTAGGAAAATATCAAAAGGTTCACTTTTTAAACCATGCACAAGTGTTACAGCCACAGTGATTGCAAACCCAGCTAGTAAAGTTGTCCCGGAAACCACTGGAGAAGTGCGGCCAATTAAATATCCAACAATCGGCATCATAAACAAACTATTTCCACCACCAAGAGTCGAGGTGAGCATGCCAGTCATAACACCAACCCCTAACGGAACAAGGATACTCATTTCTGTTCTAGAGCGTGTGAAAATTCGATGAAAGGGAATATAAATCATCCAATGACGCATCATAACAGCTTTATTATTTGATTTTGTTTTTGTTAAAGCTTTGCCATTTTGCACCAACATAGCAATTCCAAGAACACTTAGAACAACAGCGTAAACAAGAGCCATGCGTTTATAGGCAACGCCGTCTTGATGAAGCCAATCGAGTAAATACAACTCAGCAAACGCGCCCCCAATGCCCCCGATGAAGAGATATCCAGCCAAGCCAAAATCCACATCTCGTTTGCGCCAATAGCCTAGGAAGCCAATAAAATTTGTGCCGATTGAATTATTTAGCTGGGATGCAACAGCAATTAGAGGGGGAACCCCAACCATCATCAAAGCAGGAGTTATAACAACCCCACTTCCAATTCCAAGCATTCCCGAGGCAAAACCTCCTACAAGCCCTAATCCTAAAATAAGAAAGGGGTTTAATGAAATTTCTGCAATAGGAAAAAAAATATCTACACTCATACTTTCAGTATGCGACATTTTTAGCTGAAAGTCACGAGTTGGATCAGTAAATTTCAGGGTAAAAATACTTTAAAATTTTGGCAGAATCATGGCATCTTAGCAAACATCTTTTATTTTTTCACCTAGCTGTCCATCCACCATCCATTGCCACAGCAGACCCTGTCATTTGGGATGCGGCATCAGAACACAAAAACAAACACATTTGAGCAACATGCTCAGGTTCAACAAATGCTAAAGAAGGGTGTTTTTCAGCCAAAAACTCACGGGTAGCTTCTTCGTAATTTTGATTATTTTGCACAGATTTTTCTTTAATTTGTGCTTCTACAAGTGGAGTTAAAACCCAACCTGGGCAAATAGCATTGCAGGTAACACCCTGCCCTCCAGTTTCCAATGCCACAACTTTTGTAAGCCCAACAACACCATGTTTTGCTGCCACATAAGCTGATTTATAGGGCGATGCCACCAAACCATGTGTTGAGGCGATGTTGATAATTCTCCCCCATCCTTTTTCTTTCATAAAACCCACAGCATGACGAATGGTGTGAAAATATGCAGAGAGATTAAGAGCTATAATCTGATCCCATTTTTTAACAGGAAATGCCTCAATAGCTTCAACATGCTGAACACCTGCATTGTTAATTAAAATATCAATACCCCCTACTTCCTTTTGGATTTTTTTCATCATTTCCTCTATTGCCAATGGATTTGTAAGGTCAGCGCCATAATGAACAATCTTTCCAGAAGTTTGCCTTGACAAATCATCAATAATCGTCTTTATTTCAGCTATAGTACCAAGCCCATTGAGAATTACTGTGGAGTTTTGCTTAGCAAATGATTTTGCGATAGCCAGCCCGATACC
>JAIEMR010000113.1 GCA_019751935.1 Alphaproteobacteria bacterium | reverse complement strand
GGCAAACGATGGCCACATGAATAAAGATGCATTAATATTATGTGTCATCAAAGCCTTATAAAAGGAAAAAGCAGCCTCAACAGGTGCATGAATATCTTGGTAGCCATGAATTAACAAAATAGGACTTTTAATTTTTTTTTGCATGATAAAATGCCGAACGCTCATTAATTGCCTTCTCGTTTATTCCAGCTTCATTTGTAAAATTAGTAACGGACCTTGCATCCGTTACCATTTTTAAATCATACATACCAGCAACTAAAACAACCCCTTTTAGATCTTGCACTTTTGTTGCAACCATAGAAGCTACAGTAACTCCCCTACTCTTTCCAATGAGAATGATTTCTGAGCTGTCTATATTTTCCACTTCTTTTAAATGCTTTATAACTGTGATCACTGCATTTTGTGTAAAAGGACCACAAAAGTCTGGAGGCTCATCTGAATGACCATAACCAGGCTGTGACACAGCTATAAAAGTATAACCTTGATTCACATAAGCTTGCAGAATCCTCTATCAATCAGGATCCGTGCCCCAATTCTTTCTTCTAGTTGATGTGAATGTATAAATAAAATAATCCCTTTTGAAGGAGACTGGTCAGGTTTATGAATGTAGTACTCGACTTTTTTATCTGCAGCATCCATGTGAGGAATGCTGCGATGTTCAATACCCAGTACATGTGTAGTAAATAAAATCCATGAGAAAAACCCTCTTATGAAATAAGACTTTTTAAACTTGAAAATTTTTAACATTTTAGTAAACATTTACCTTTTCATAAAAATTATTAAATTTTTTAATGCAATCTATCACAACCCAATAGACCACTAAACAAAAAAAGAGCCATCCAATTAAGGACAGCCCTTTTTTAAATTAGATGAGTTTGAAAATTTAACTAATGACCAACCCATTTAGCATGTCATCTTTTCCCAATTTAGTCACACAAGCGGATATTATCAATGAAACAGCTAGGAATACCCGTCAGGAAAAAATTATCTAGCTTTAAACACAAATGTAACTTTTCGATTATTTTTGTTTAACTCATCCACCTTTTCACGAGTCAAAATTTCGTTTCCATAAAAAGGGACGCTATTGCCTTGTACAAAAAATACCTGATCTCCGTAGTTATAAAGTCCCTCATCCTTACCAATCAGGCTTTGTTTTTTTAAGCTTCTTATATAGTCTCTTAATGAAGCACCCTCCTTCATGAGTATTGTATACTCTTTTCTCGTTCTCATTGATTGGAAAGTTATTTTAGGTAAATCTTCTTGGGGTTTCTTTTGTGCATCTTCTTTAATAATCGTCGTTGGACTTTCATGGCTCTTGGTTTCATATTCGACATCCCTAGCATGTAAAGAATGAGATGAAAGTAATATTATGAATACGAATTGAGACATATACTTAATTTTATTAAAATTTTTCATTTATTGGCCCGTGTAATATAGTTTTTAAAAGAAGAAAAAAATACATCAATTGTACGGGTGAAATCAATATAAAAATAGATTTTCCTGGTTTTTTGAGAAAGATCTGCAATAAATTCTATTGCTAGGGCGTCTCATTAACCAAAAAAGGGCCATCCAATTAAGGACAGCCCTTTTTATATAAGACTAAAACGTTTTAGCTTTTAATGGCTACCGTCTGGAACGACGCGGCTACGATCTTTACCGCTTTGAACGACAAGAACACGTTGGCCAACGGCAAGCTTTGGATCCGCACCTTGAGCAATGGTCACAACGTTACCTTGATCAAGTTGAACTTGGTATTCAATACCTTCTTGTTCAGACATCTTCTGTTCTAGGAAATGTCCGGCTGCACCTGCTGCAAGACCGCCTAAGACGCCAGTTACAAGACGACCTTTACCACCGCCCACTGTTGATCCCAACAAAGCACCTGAACCACCTCCAATAAGTGCCCCTGCCCCTAATTTTCCGTCAGATGAATTGATCATGATCGGACGAGCCGCAATAACGGTTCCTTTGAAAGTTTGGCTGATTTCACCAACCCCTTTGGCACTATAGTCGTTGCCGCCCAATTTAGGCGCACAAGCAGACATCATCAATGAAAGGGCGGATACTGCCGCAATTAATAACACTTTCTTCATTGCTTTCCTCTAAAAATCAAATAAAAACTAACACAATAGTAGAGGAACCTTTTAGGAAATGCAATATGGGGTAAAGGGGAATTCAAAACTCAAACTTTGCCCCGACGCCACTAGTTGTATAGTTTTCAGGAAAAGCTTCTTTAAAAATCCGAAACCCTTCCTGGCCTGTGCAGTGACAAGGTGAAACTTTTTGAATACCCGCAGCTTTCAATGCATTGACCGTTTTCCAAATTTTAGAAGGCGCTTTTCTAAATAAATGAAATCCACCCAAAGCCCCATACATATCCATCCCTGTGATCTTTTTGGCCTTCTTTACGATTCTATGGATACCGCTGTGACTACAGCCTGTGACAACCACAACTCCTGAAGACGTTCGAACAGCAAGCGATTGTTCTTTAACCCAAACGCTTCGTGTTCTGATTAAAAATAACTTTTCTTGGCTATCAATTGCTCTTGATTTTTTAACGCGCTCAACTTTTTTGCAGCGTTTTTCTAATATTTTTAAAGAATTTTTTGGAAAATCGATTGGCAAATAGACTTCAACATCAGGATTTATTTCTGTAAATTCAAGCAATCCACCTTTGTGATCCCAGTGTTTATGAGAAACCACAATCTTGTTAATGGATTTTGGATCAATAGAAGCTGCTTTTAAATTTTCAAGTAAAACGTCAGCCTTAGCGCCTGTATCAAACAAAATACAGTGCTCATCGTATTGAATCACACACCCAAATCCCCAATCGGTTTTGAGCTGATGATCAAAATCATTGTTATCATAAACAATTGTGAATTTTGTGGTCATGATAAAGTCACTTCAAGCACATTCCTTCTCTTAATCAAACTTTAAAAGCCGGATAAACATCATTAATCAAAAATTATTTTGCCCTTTGATTTTTATCCATTTTGAATTCATCTGAATGAGAAATCAAAAAACAACATAAAAAAGCAATAACACATACCAAAAGTAGATATACTCCAACCGCAAAAGGAGTATAAAAATAATCTTTTAAAAAAAACATAAACATCGGTGCAGTCCCTGCGAACAATGCTCGTGCAATACTATCACTGATGGCAACGCCAGAATAACGAACAGTAGTTGGGAAAAGGCTATAGATAAAAGGGTTGATCACACCCCAAAAAATGCCCGACAGGAAAGAAAAAACTAATAATCCTACCAAAATAACAATCACGTTATTTAGTATTAGTATCTTGATTATCAGTAAAGACAAAACCCCTAGGCAAAAGCTTACATACAACAAAAGAGATCTTATGGAAAATAAGCGTAGTAAATTGGATGCCAATAAAGCACCCACTATATAAAAAACTAAACCAAATGAAACAATGAGCAAGGACTCATATAGTTTGAAAGAAAGTTCTTTCGTGCAGAACATACTTAAAAAAGTTGTAGAAAATCCTGAGTTAATCCCTGCCAAACTAAACAAAATTATCGCACATAAGATTCCCCGTTTATAATTACGCCATAAAAGAGGGAAAGGAGAAAATTGACTTTGTGCACGATCTTTTTTTTCTTTTAAAAATGCTGGTGTTTCTGGAGTCCTTTGACGTAGATAAAGTCCCCACAAACCAATCAAAGTACCAATTAAAAATGAAACTCTCCACAGGCTTTCAGTAGACTCAAAATATGAAAAGAAAGCCGTAACCAAGGAAGCAAGAAGACATCCAAGAAGTGTTGATGCCGCAAGCAATCCGCCTGAAAAATTACGAGTGGTTTGTGTTGCGCTATGCTCTAATGAAAAAACAATTGCCCCACTGTATTCCCCGCCCATACAAACTCCCTGCAGAAAGCGTGCCATAATCAAAAAAATGGTGGAATAGAATCCAATTTGGTTATAAGTCGGAAGCGCTCCGATGATCAGACACGAAAACGCCATTAAAAGGATGGATAATGATAAAGCATTTTTCCTTCCATATTTGTCGCCGTAGTACCCAAATATAATACTTCCAAGCGGTCGTGAAACAAAACCAATAGCATAAACACCCAAAGTCATTAATATGGAAGATGATGTATCATACTGAGGGAAAAACAAAACAGAAAGAATTGGCGATAGTAGCCCATACAACGCAAAGTCATAATATTCCAAGGCATTACCAATTGCAGCTGCTGAAATGATTTGCTTTTCTTTAAAGGACGGTTGTTTCATGATTTTCTTTCTTGAAAGCAGTTCGAATCAACTCATGATTCCAAGGCTGGGCAAGAACTTTTTCAACAATTTGAGAGCGGGAAGCACATGCTAATTTTAATTTTATACTTAATAAATAGGATTCCACTGTCCTTGGAGAAAGAGAAAGATTGTGTGCAATTTCTTTTGCTATTTGCCCACGTACCATTAATCTCAGACAATCTGATTCGCGCTTAGTTAGAAAGAATTTTTTCTCAGCATTTTCAATTAAAATGCGGTCATGATTGATTGAAGATAAGAAATCTTCACGTCTTTTTCTGTATTCATTAAAGTCTTCATTATTACTATAAATAGGCTGAACAATATCTTCAGGGATAATGATTTTCTTTTTGTAGGCCTTACTAATCAAAGGATCCGCGACCACATAAAAATAATCTAAGAACTTTTCAATACATTGAAATTCATTTAAGTATTGATGATTAACAGAATCATCTTTTTTAGCATTACCTCTAAAAGTAAAAGCATCCATATATTCTGAATAGCTTCTAATAATCACTATGCCATTTGCGTAGCTAAAATTTTCCTTTGCATCAGCCATTAGTTGGTAAAAGACATTATCTTCCTTGGGCCAATATTTCCATAAATTAAAGCTTTGCAATTGCCCAAATTTTTTAAAGCTGGAAGCAAGGAAGTAATTTTTGTCATAAAAATTTTCAATCCATGTTTCGGAAGAGGAAAAATAGAGCCGAGCGCCGTCTTTGTACATCCGTTGAAAGGTAAAACCAGTAATACCAAAAAAATCAAAGAGAGGCTTACAGATTTCACGAATCTCTTTGGCGCACGATATCGATAATTGTTCGTTCTCTTTATAATTAACGATAGGAGGAGTGACCATAATAGAATGCCTTCATTGGCTTATTAGGGAGGTACTATATCTTAGAAAACACCTCAAATCTAGGCGAATTATTATAATGTTATATGTAGTTTTATGCGCTTATGAACTGGTCTTTTCCCTCATCCATCCTGCGGCTTCTTTCGTATAATAGGTCACCATAAAATCAGCGCCAGCGCGTTTGATACTGGTTAAAACCTCAAGCACGATCTTTCTTTCATTAATCCAGCCGTTCGCGGCCGCAGCCTTGATCATGCTGAATTCAGCGCTGGGATGATAGGCGCATAAAGGTATGGATGGATATGCTTGTTTGACGCGGTAAATAACATCCAAATAAGTGTGAGCTGGTTTTATCAATAAAATATCAGCTCCCTCTAAAACATCCATTCCAGCTTCACGCAAAGCTTCCCTGCCATTAGCGGGATCCATTTGATAGGTGCTGCGATCACCAAACTTAGGCGCCCCTTCTGTAGCTTGGCGAAAGGGCCCATACATGGAGGAAGAATACTTTGCGGTGTGCCCCATAAGGGGGATATGGCTAAATCCTGCCTCATCAAGACCGCGGCGAATGGTTAGTATCTGACCATCAATCATACCACTGGGCGCCAGCATATTCGCACCGGCCTTTACATGACTGATCGATTGTTTGACTAGGATTTCTAAAGTTTTGTCATTATTCAAATCAATGCAACTGTTGTGATCATCCATCACCCCGCAGTGTCCATGGTCTGTGTATTGGCACAAGCAAATATCAGAGATTATCAATAAATCAGGGGCAACTTTTCGAATCTGACGAATTGCCTTTTGCATAATTCCATTGTCACTATATGAATCTGATCCAACCCCATCTTTAAAGCTTGGAACGCCAAAAACCATAAGGCTTTTGATTCCCAAACTTACAATCTCTCTGATTTCCTCATCCAACCTTGAAAGGGGAATTTGATAATGCCCGGGCATAGAGGAAATAGGATTTTTCTCTCCCTCCTCGCCTTTAACAAATATTGCATGAATCAAATCATCCAGATTTAATTCTGTTTCTCTAATTAAATCTCTTATCACAGGATGGTGTCTTAAACGACGCAAACGAACAGTTGGGAAAATAGCGCTCATAAGTTTCACTCAAGAATTTGAAAAGGACTAAAGAAAACTTATCGCCTCAATTTGAAAAAGTCGATCAATAAGTTTGAACATTCAGTTTCACAGACTCCCCCAACAACTGTTGGTTTATGAAGGGAGTGTTTAAAAACCTGCGCTCCGTGATCAACCCCGCCCCCCTTTGGATCATAAGCACCAAAATAAAGACGCCTTATTCTGGCCAACGCAATTGCCGCTGCACACATAGCGCATGGTTCTAAAGTTACATAGAGGTCGCATTCATCTAAATAGGACGTTCCCAAAATTTGACTAGCCGCCCGAAGCGCTAACATTTCGGCATGGGCCGTTGGATCTGAGGTTGTTTTTACAAGATTATAACTGCTTACTAAAAGCGTATCGCCTTTCATAACAACGGCTCCTACAGGAACTTCGTCATGGAGATAAGCCTTTTTGGCTTGATCTAGGGCGGAAAACATAGGAGAGAAAAGGACCATTAAAACAATGGCGGGAGTGACGGGACTCGAACCCGCGACCTCCGGCGTGACAGGCCGGCGCTCTAACCAACTGAGCTACACCCCCTTGTATTCGAAATGAAGGTAATTTCTTTGTAATGGATTCTTGGCATTTTTGTCAACAGCTTTCTCCTTAAGGTCCGGAGAACCTCATTAAAATATCCTTTAACAAGTCTTGTCGTTTATGAATATTGAATGAGTAATTTGACATATTCCGTTAAATGTATTAACAATAAAAACTCAAATTCATTAAATAGTTATAGTTTTAGATTTAATTTGTATAAAAATATTTCTATAAATTTATTTAAAATTTTATACAGGGGTGTGAATGCGTTGGATAAAATATAGCCTTCTTAGTTTTTTCTTAGTCTTTTTGACCTTTGCTCTTATCTATCAATACCAAACAGGATACCTATTGGCTCCTGCTAAGGAAAAAATATTTTTTGCACGGCGCATTATTCACATCGGTAAAGAATCTCATTTATACGTAGATCCGAATATGTCAGCCACTGAATTACGGAAAAGCTTTTACAACAAAGAAATTGTTTACCCAGACTATATCCATAATGGTCCCTGGGTTTTTAGGCCTGTCCTAGAGGAAGGCAAATATGCTGACGCCCCTTTAAAAAATCTGAATCCCATAGATGTTTGGGAAATTACCAGGGAACAAATTGACAAGTGTAGTGTGCTTGTAGCTGTTGTCACCCCAACAGCATATGGAACTTTGGCTGAAGTTGCTTACGCAGTTGGCCGTGGCAACATTGCTGTTTACGTTTTTCCAGATAACAACATGACAGAAGCTGAAATTACTGATTTATGGTATGTCTTCCAAATGGCTTTAAGCACCAAACATTTGTGGAAGGAAAAGCATTTTAAATATAAGCCCAATATTTTCCCCAAAGAAAACCTAAATCCTCAAAAATATGAGGAATCAATTAGAAGCATCACCCCAATGTTCGCAAGGCCTTGATAAGACGAATTCAGGAGCATCCACAAATTCACCTAAATATACAAAAAGCATTTTATAAGGAGCTTTTTAGCTTACATGAGCCGTTTTCTGCGTTTTAACATAGATAAACAGTCAAAATGATTTACATATAAAGCAAATAACGCATTTACCCCTCAACAATTTGACAAACTCTGCTTTAATCAAGCATATTGTCTATAATCACTCAAATGGCTTGCTTTTAGGAAAAACTAGGTTTGGGCTTTTATTTTCTTTCTGTTTTATTGGTCCCTTTCGTAAAGGTGCTGACCTCTCATCGCTTAAAAAAAGGCCTTGAGGAAAAAGATAGAATTAGAGAGCGTTATGGCATTGCTTCAGTTAAACGCCCACGGGATCCTTTGATTTGGATCCATGCTGCCAGCGTTGGTGAGACAATTTCCCTCATTCCTTTGATTAAATCTTATAAAGAAAATTACCCCGGTCACAGTATCCTTCTTACAACAACAACTGTCACAGCCGCATCCATAGCAAAGCAGCGCTTATCAGACTTTTGCATTCATCAATATGTTCCCTTTGACGTAGGCCCTTGGGTAAAACGATTTTTAAAATACTGGAAACCTCAACTTGCTGTCTTGGTTGAATCCGAACTTTGGCCAAATATGATCACCCAAATTCATAAAATGAAGATCCCTCTGGTTCTTCTCAATGCGCGCCTGTCCGACCGCAGTTACCGGCGTTGGTTAAAGTTTAAATGTTTAGCAAAGCAGCTATTGTCACGTTTTTCCTTATGTTTAGCCCAATCTCCATCAACGGCTGAAAGACTTATTCACCTTGGTGCCTCCAACGTTGAAGTCATGTCTAATTTGAAATTTGCAGCAGACCCCCTGCCCACCTCGCTTGATAAACTCCAAGAACTTTCTGGGTTATTTAAAGATCGCCCAGTTTGGGTCGCAGCCAGCACTCATTCAAGTGAAGAAGAAATTGTCATTCAAACTCATCATGATCTTAAAAAGCAATTTCCAAACCTTTTAACAATTTTGATCCCAAGGCACCCCAATCGCTGTGAAAAAGTTAAAAAACTGTGTGAGGACTCCGGGCTATCAGTGCAATCTCACAGCACTCTTCCGGCTAAATCTTCTTCAAATTTTGATGTTTATCTTGTCGATACCATTGGCGAGCTTGGACTGTTTTTCTCGCTTTCATCAATCGTTTTTATAGGCGGCAGCTTTGTTTCTGTTGAAGGACACAACCCAATTGAACCAGCCTTATTTAAATGCGCCATTCTGTGGGGGCCCCGCATGAGCAATTTTAAGGATGTTTGTGCGCATCTATCAGATGACTGTTACACAGTCCTAACACAAAAGGAATTAACCGAAGGCGTTCAAAACCTGCTCCTTAATCCCAAAAAAGTAAAGGCTTTAGGTGCTGCAGCCTTTGCCACCGTTAAAGAACAAGCCGAAGGCGCTCAAAAGATCGTCCATCGTTTAAGATCCTTTTATGATAGATAAAAACTCGCACTATATCAGCATTGCTATGCGCATAGGTGTTGAGTTTATATCGGGAATTTTAGTTGGAACCCTGATTGGCAGAGCCATCGATATTTACTTTGAAACCTATCCATGGGGACTAGTTATTTTCATTGTGCTTGGTATAATGGCGGGGAGTCTCAATGTTTATCGGCTTTTGGTAAAAAATTGGGATGAAACAGGAGAAAAATAACGTTGAGTATGGATCCCCTTCATCAATTTAAAATCAAACCCTTGATGCCATTGCATATCGGTGGATATGATTTCTCTTTTACCAACGCATCTCTTTACATGGTTTTAACAACCCTTGCTATTTGCCTTTTTATTCACTTTGCCACTCGAAAGAAACGTTTAATTCCAAGTCGTCTTCAAGTAAGCGCTGAATCACTTTTTCATTTCATTGCCGATATGGTGACAACATACGTTGGCAAAGAAGGATTAAGATTTTTCCCCTACATCCTATCCTTATTCTTGTTCATCCTTTTTGGCAATTTGATTGGACTCATTCCTTATGCTTTTACGTTTACAAGTCATATCATTGTAACGTTTTCCTTAAGCTTATTTGTTTTTCTTGGAATCACTGCAGCTGGCTTTGTAAAACATGGCACTCATTTCTTTAGGATATTTTACCCCTCTGGTATTCCCATATACGTTGCCCCTCTATTAATTCCAGTTGAGGTCATCTCTTACTTATCACGCCCCATTAGCCTATCCGTGCGCTTGTTTGCAAATATGGTGGCTGGGCATGTGATGCTCAAAATCTTTGCTTGTTTTGCAGTTCTATTAGCAGGAACTTCATTCGTTCCAGCAGCTATTTTACCAACACTTTTAAACGTTGCCATTACAGGTTTTGAATTGCTCGTTGCAATTCTCCAAGCCTATGTTTTTACGATATTAACGTGTATATACTTAAATGATGCGTTAAACTTACATTGATCTAAAAAAGAAGGAGTTATATATGGAAATAGGCGCAGCAAAAATGATTGGAGCCGGCATGGCAACCTTTGCATTGCTTGGGGTTGGATTAGCACTTGGAAATATTTTTTCAACATTAATTTCCTCAATAGCTCGCAATCCTTCAGCTAAAAATGATTTGTTTCCAATTGGCCTGTTAGGCTTTGCCTTGACGGAATCGATTGCTTTGTTGGCCTTTATCGTCGCCATGCTTATTCTTTTCTCACACTAAGGTTTTTGCATGCCTCAATTCGATCCATCGACTTTTTTATCTCAGTTTTTTTGGTTGCTTGTTTGTTTTAGCATTCTGATTTGTGCTTTTGTTTTTGTTTTTGTTCCCCGCATGAATGCGCTTTTGGAAAACAGATCTAAAAAAATACATCAGGACCTTGAACGAGCAAAAGCATTGAATGGGCAAATTGAAGGACTCTTAAGAGCAAGGGAAGATAGAATTAAATTTGCAGAAGAAAAAGCAGATGCCATCATCAGAGCCACGCTTTTGGAAATGGAAGATAAAAAAAATCGGCAATTTAAAAAAGTTGAGACTGAACTTAGCAGCGCTCTTCAAAACATGAAAGATTCCATTGAACAACAAAGAAAAGACTTTAATACCTCATTAAAACCTCTTGTTACAGAATGCGTAAAACAGCTTCTCCCAAAATTACTTGGTGAGCCAGAGGAGTCTGCTTCAAAAGCAAAAAAGAAGACCACAAATGTTTAAAGATTCTAATTTCTACATTGTCTTAAGCTTTGTTGGATTTTTAATCCTTCTTTTTAAATTTGGCTACAGACAACTTTCAAATTTTCTAGATGACAGAATTAAAGTTATTAGTGCAGAGCTTCAAGATGCAAATGCATCTAAAGAGTTCGCGTTAGCCCAATTGGGCGAAGAAACCAAAGCCCTGATAACAGTCGAAGAAGAAGAAGAGAAAATTATAAATAACGCACGCACTCAAGCTGAAATCCTTATTCGAAATATCAAACAAGAAATTAACGATGAGATCAAAAACCGCCAGAGGCAGTATGATTTTCAAATTAAAAAAATGGAAAATTTATTTGAAATTGAGCTTCGTGAGTTAGTCGCTGACCATATTGCTCAGGCCCTAGTTGTTTGGATGCGTGAACATGATTCCACTACTGTGCATCATCAGATCAACAGAAAAGCCACCCAAATGTTAAGTCAAATTAAAGCTGCATAAAGCCTATGATTTCTATTCAAAAGCAATTAGAAGACCGTATTCAAAAGCATCTCTCACCTTCTTTATTAGAGATAAAAAATGAATCAGAAATGCATAGAGGCCATAAAGATGGTCCAAAGGAAGAAAATGCTGAGAGCCATTTTCGCATAAAAATTGTCTCAAATAAATTTACGGGCCTTTCGCGACTAGAACGCCATCGATTGGTTCATGATATTTTAAATGATCTTTTAAAAAACCACATTCATGCCTTGGCCTTGACCCTTTTAGACGATGACCAACAATAGACATTTGATTATTTGGCTGATCGCAACCGCTATCTTAATTTGGTTGATGATTATACTCGGCGGAGTTACCAGGCTTACACACTCAGGTCTCTCAATTGTTGAATGGAAACCCATCACCGGCATCATTCCCCCTATAACAGAGCCTGACTGGCAAAAAGCTTTTACAGATTATAAAAACTATCCTGAATTCAAGCTTGTCAATTACGACATGGCTTTAAAAGATTTTAAATTTATTTACTTAATGGAATATAGTCACCGTCTGCTTGGAAGACTTATAGGTCTCGTCTTTTTAATTCCTTTGGTCATTTTTTGGAAATCTCAAAAGTTAAATCTTTCCTTAAAACGACGAAGCCTTATGATTTTAGCCTTGGGCATTTTACAAGGCTTTATGGGCTGGTACATGGTGAAAAGTGGCCTTGTGAAAGACCCAAGTGTGAGCCACTATAGGCTCACTTTGCACCTTGCCTTAGCCTTTTGGCTTTTGGGATTGGTTCTGTGGAGCCTTTTAGAGGTTATTTACCCTCAAGAAACTCGCTCACGCAATAAACTCATCTGGGTAACTTTTGTTTTTCAGCTAATAACAATGACCTATGGCGGCCTTGTTGCGGGCCTTAAAGCTGGACTTATTTACAACACATTTCCCTTAATGGAGGGAAAATGGATTCCTTTCGAATGGTCGTTTTATAAGCCCATTTGGATTAACTTTTTTGAAAACGCAGCCCTAGTACAATGGTGCCACAGGGTCCTTGCGATTGTATCTTTGTGTCTCGTTTGGCTATGTTATTTTACGAGCATTCCTTTAAAAAGGCCTATTGTTGGGTTTTGGGCGTGGACAGTTACAATACAAGCTATTTTGGGCATTTTCACTCTTCTTTACCAAGTTCCGGTAGCTTTAGGAACTCTTCATCAGGGCTTCGCTGTCGTTGTGTTTGGAATGGGAATTTTATGCTGCTTTCAAGGATCATGTTCGGTAATTTCAACCAAATTTTCTACTGTCAGTTGAAAAAATAGTCATATTCTTTGAAAATTTTAATTAAAATCGATATTTCCGTAAAAAACTATTGCCTAAAAGTTTATATTAATTATAATTATCGAATATCAGGTTGGTGATTATCGGATTTTTCCGTTATCGGTCAATCACTATAGAAAAGAGAGGAATAATGGCAGTTATTCAAAATTTAGGCCTTCTCACCCTTGTTATTTTTATCCTAATTAGCGTTTACCCCGTACAATTCTCTTCTCTAACTCAGCATTTTACATCACATACAAAATCACAACATCTTTTAGAAAGAGCCCCTATTCGTCTTAAAGCCGATGGAAGACCGCTCGGCACAGTAGGCGTCATATACTATACTTTCATCAAGGGGCATAATGCCCCTCTTTTTTTGCTTGCTCGAGAAGCTAAAGGCAACGATAAAGGAACTTATTCTGAATTCGGTGGAAGCTTAGAAATAAATAGCGATGGATCCCCTGAAACCTTTTTAGAAGGCTTGATCCGCGAATGCAAAGAGGAAAGTGCGCATCTCTATTCTCCAGAACCAGAGATGCTTTTCAACAGTAAGCTTTTCTATGAAATGACAGACAAAGGGCGTGAGGTAGTTTTATGTTTCCTCAAAACATCCAATATCTTTAGAACAGAAGATCTTTTGGATGCTCAGCAAGACTTTGAGGATCCTCATTACAAAGAAAAGGACGCTTTTGAATTAGTGAGCGCTAAAGATCTTTTGGAGTTTGTAAAAGGGAAAAGCTCATCTATTTCGAGTGTTTCTAACAAGCCAATTCAATTAAGACCGCTTTTAGTGTCAATCTTGAAAAAAGAAAATTGCCAAAAAACATTAGAACAAATTCTTAGTGAAGCTTAATTTGGGCTCTAAATAAAATGGACAGTTTATTTGCTCAAATACATGAATCATTTTAAGTATCTCAAAGATTTCTAAACAAATATGACGCAATCAAAAAAGAAAAAAGTTAATATA
>JAIEMR010000102.1 GCA_019751935.1 Alphaproteobacteria bacterium | reverse complement strand
ATATACGTTTAATCTGTGTATTTTTAACCAACAGAGACAAGCTGATGCTGAAGCAAATCTCTTCATCAGGAGCATTTATAGAAAAGAGAACAGCCAGGAAAAGAAAAGAATCAAAGCGGATCCTATCGATATAAGCCCTGAAAAAATAACTACAAATTTTAAAAAGGAGAAAAATCGATCCTCAATATCGGTTGGTATCTGTTTTGGAAACTTAGAAAAGAGCCCTATGCAAGCTTGTTGGACGATTAAGCTGATAACGCAAAGGATAAGAGCCATATTCCCAACAAAGTGTATAAGGTCAGAAGGATTAGAGATCATAAGAAGAGTACCGTTATTGAAGACCCTATTAAAGAGAAGAGTGTTTTTTAAATATTTAAGCCTTTATAGCAGCTTTTTGCTGTTTTTTCTAGAACCTGCCCTTGCGAATTGCCAAGGGCGATTTGTGAATCCTTTAACGGATATTTGTTGGTCTTGTTTGTTTCCAATGACTATTGGTGGTACCAATGTGAGCGGAGGAGGTTTTGAGGACACACCGAATCCTTCTGGTTTTGTTTGTATGTGCCCAAGGCCGCCTTTAAATCTTCCAACGCCAGGAGTGCCAGTTTCTTTTTGGGAACCGGCTCGTCTCGTGGATGTCACTCGAACACCTTATTGCCTGATTAATATGGGTGGAATTCAATTGGCCGGCGGTAACCGGATGCAAGGCAGAGGCACTGTTGCTGATAAGGGACATTCTGGAGGGCTCAGGCGAAGCTTTTATCAAGTTCATTGGTATGTGTATCCTGTGATTTACTGGCTTGAATTGTTAAGCGACTTTGCTTGTTTAGAAAGAGCCAGTTTTGATGTTGCGTATTTAACGGAACTCGATCCTTTATGGAATGACGATGAAACAGCGTTTATTCTTAATCCCGAAGCTGTTTTGTTTGGCAATCCAATAGCGCAAGGGGCTTGTGCGGCTGATTGTGCCTTGGCTTCCAGTGGATTTCCGAATGATGCCTTGTTTTGGTGTGGGGGATGCCAAGGGTCATTGTATCCCTTTTCGGGAACTATCTCAGCGCATGTTGGGGGTGTTCAAGCGAGTCTTCTCACTGTTCAACGAATGATGGCCAAGTTGCACCGAGAACTGCTTTTGCATGGGTATATGGGAAAAGAAGGTCAGTGTCAAAAGTATCCCATGCCCATTATCAAAAAGACACAATACAAAACCCAAATGATTTATCCCATTCCATCCACCGGCCGAGGGGGATGCCATCCTTTAGGCCGTAGTGAAACCTTATGGGCATCAGGCAAGGAGTTTCCGTATCAAGGGGAGGATTTTGGCTATTTGATTTGGAGGAAGAGATCTTGTTGTCTGCTTTAGCTCTTCTCCTCCTGTTTATCATAAAAATACCTTTTGGTATGGCTCAAGACCATACAGCTTGGGTACTGCAACACCAAGAGCAAAGCCAATCACTAATCAGGCAATACGAGAGAGAGGCTTTAGATCTGAAAAAGAGTGCTCATTTCCTATTTAAAGGCAATAGATGTTCACATCATAGCAATCTAAGTTGTCCAAAACCGCAAAAATCAAAGCAATCGATAGAAACAAATCAAGCAAACACTGATTCTACGATTTACATCTTTGTTTCGTTTAGTATGCCCAAAGAAACCTTGAAGGCTTTAGCGGGGGAGGCCAAAAAGCATAACGCTGTCCTTGTGATTCGAGGGCTTATTGACAACAGTTTTTTGAAAACGGCAACTTTTGTAAAAGAATTAGGCGAAAGCGTTGTTTTAGATCCTTTGCTGTTCAGAGAGTATAACGTTGTCGTGGTACCGACTTTTATAGAAGCTTCCCAAACTGGTTATAAAAAGATCAGCGGCAACATCACTCTTGCTTACGCCCTTACTAAGTTTAAGGAAGGTGATGAATGAAAGCTCTTTCCTATTCTGTCTGGTCATATGCCTATTGGTTTTATCCCTTCTTGGTGTGTCTATTTCTGACTTCTGCTTGCATGGCTATGGAAAGTTCTCATTCTTTGGGGCAACACTTTGCTGGATCTCTTCAAGGGTCTGTACAAGGAGCCGCTCGAGGAACAGATGCATCGGTCGTTCCTGGTTTTGCAACCGATCGACCCAAAGAAAGTTCTTTTAATGTAGCAACGATGGGTGATGCTGCGTTAGCTGAAGCCCACACCTCAGAAGCTGGGCAATTCTTAAAAACGGCAACAGCGACAAGGAAACGGTTTGTTCTAGATCCTGATACCGATCCTCTCCTTCGAAATGGGGATGAAGTCCTCAAAGACCCTCATACTGTCTTAGATGTTAAAATGGAAACGGGAGCAGAAGAAAAAGGAGCTTCTGTTCTTGTGCTTTGTGAAGAAGCGGGGGATAGTATCGAACAAGCTTGTCACCATAACCTCATCGTAGAAATTAGTATAACCCCTGGCTATGTCACAGAATCATGGGTTTGTGGTGGGTATGATGTTCCTTGGTATCCCGATCGTGGAGGATCAGCAAATCCTTCTCATGGAAAGCCTTTAAGATATATGCGGCATTCCCACGGGCCGAATAATCCAGGATGTCTCAGAGGGCATAGGCCTTGCGCTAAGAACTATCAGCGTCAGGAATATCCTGAAATTATCACACTCACCAAAGAAGAGTGGCGTGATGATTGTGCCGCTTTGGAAGATTTAACCGATAAAGGGATTTGTCAGTATGTGAATAAGGTCTGTTCCGAGGGGCCTTCGACCAAAATGATTCAAGATCGTCCTATGACAAGAGACTGTTGGCAATTCAGACAAACGTACCGGTGTAAAAGATCCAGTAAAAATACCTGTTCTGCTTTGAGGGCCCAAGGATGCCTTCAAAAAGCCTCAAGATGTAAAGAGTTTGTAAGTGGGGTTTGTGTGGTTTGGGAGCAAACGTATGAGTGCCCTTCTTCTAAGCGATCTTTAAAAAACATAAGGGCCGGTGTGGGGTCTCCTTTTTGTATTACGGGGAATTGTGTGGATTCAAGCTATCAAGCGAATGGCGAGATGTTAGAAGTGATAGCAAAACTCTCTGTCTTTAAAGAAATGCAAAATGATATTCGAAGTGGCAACTTTGAAATCTTTAAGGGAACAGACAAAAGATGCAGCCGTAATTGTATCGACTTTAAGGATTGCTGCCAGAATATGAAAGGATGGGGAACATCTCTTCATTTGGCTTCTTGCAGCATTGAGGAAAAGCTCTTAGCCCAATTAAAAGATAAAAACCTGTGCCATCAAGTTGGGACTTACTGTGCCAAAAAGGTTTTAGGTGTGTGTCTTTCTAAAAAAACCAGTTACTGCTGTTTTGGGAATAAGCTCTTGCGCCTGATTCAAGAGCAAGGAAGAGCGCAACTGGGGATTGGCTGGGGAACAGCAGAAACACCCTCTTGCCGTGGACTTCGCCCAGAAGAACTCAGTCGCATTGATTTTAGCCGGATTGATTTTAGTGAGATCTTTGAAGAGATTATGGCATCAATCAAAGCTCCTAATGCTGCTCGTCTTCAAACGGTCACGGCTGAAAGACTCAAAGACAACTTAAGGCATATTCAAGCAGGAACCAAAAAACAACCCTTACATCTAGGAGAAGGCGGTGGTTTATAAAAGTTCTCTTTTTGGTTTGCTTTTGAACTTGCTGCTCTTGGCAACGTCTCTTCATGCAGGCTTTTTTAAGGAACAAGCTCAAGGCTGGCATTGGTATGAAGCTTTACCTTTAGAAGACGTTTTCGAAGATAACAAATCAGAAGCCAAGGCTTTTTCCTCTTCTTCTCCTAGTATTCCTTTAAAACCAAAAACATCCACAGAGCTTGTTAAAGCCTATCGGCAAGAACTTGAGAGAAGATTAACAGAAGCTTGGGTGAATCCAACGCCTCAAAATCTAAAAGCTTATCAAGAGATGCAAAAAGATATGATGAGGCGTTCAGAAAAGTTTTCCAAAACTTGGATGCAAGTAGTTTATGAAAACCCTCCTCTTGACCACACCATAGTTGCTCCTGTGAATCAAAAAGCTCGTCATGTTTATCTTGATGAAGAAAGAAAACATATTCAAGAGACAATAAAGGCTTTGTCACAAACTTATGGATTGTTTTTCTTTTTTAGGGGCGATTGTCCTTACTGCCATCAGTTTGCTCCGATTGTAAAGACCTTTTCAAAAACTTATGGCTGGGAAGTGATCGCGATTAGTCAAGATGGGGAGCCTTTAGAAGAGTTTTTTGATGTACAACCAGACAATGGATTATTTGCCTCTTGGAAGATCGAGGTTTTGCCCTCTCTTTATGCAGTGAATCCGAACACAGGACATGTCTTGCCTGTAGCAATTGGTCTGACTTCCTTAGATCAAATGGAAGAGAGGATTATGACTTTAGTGCAAAAGAATTCGGGAGAAAGTCAATGAAGTTTTTTTCCTTTGTTTTTGTTCTTGCTCATGTTTCTTTAGTTATATGCTCTTTTTCATGTCATGCCGGTATTGGCGAAGACATGATGCGGTTTTTTAAAGAAGCCGGTATGGCCAGTAACGTCACAACACCTGCTTATTATAAAGATCAAACAGCTGGGTATTATTCAGGGGGCAGTCTTGTCACTCGAAACGTTGTGAGAAACGCTCAGCCTGCAACAGTGCAAATGCCTGGATTTAGAGCGGGGTGTGGCGGTATTGATCTTTGGATGGGTGGATTTTCTCATATTGGTGCCAGTCAACTGATTGATATGCTGCGAAACATTGGGTCCAGTGCTTCTTCTTATGCTTTTATGCTAGCCGTTCAAACGGTAAGCCCTCAGATTTATAACATTTTGAATGAACTCAATGCTCTTGCTACTAAAATCAATCAAACCAATATTAACAGTTGTGAAACTGCGGCTACAATGCTTGGAGGATTATGGCCTAAAAGTGATCAAGCAAGCAAACACTTATGTCAAGCCATGGGGGCTAACTTAGGATCTTTTTCTGATTGGGCAGCGGCAAGGCAAGGATGTGGAGCTAAAGGGGATCGAGACCGTATTCTTGGCGCAAAAGGATCTGATCCAAGGTATAAAGATATGTTTGTGGGTGAATTTAATTTAGCTTGGAAGGCTATACAATCCAATGCCTTTTTAAGTTCAGAGCGGGATTTGGCTCAACTATTTTTAACATTGGTTGGTTCCATCATTGCCAGGAAAAATGGAGACGACTATGAGGTCCTTACGCTTCCTGGGCATGCCGATCGAGATGATGTCATTAATGGGCTTTTAAATGGAGGGGATACGCCTGTTTACACTTGTGATAGTGAACATTGTCTCAATCCAATCTTAAGGAAGGTTGCCCTACCAGAGGCTCATGCCTTTTTAAAGAAAGTTCATAAAGTATTAGAATCCTTAATTCAAAAAATTTATGAAGATGCTGAGCCTACCCTAGAAGAAAAAGATTTTTTAAATTCAACAAGACTTCCTGTTTATAAAATCCTCAATGTGACCACTGCTTACCGGAAAGGCTATGCCCCTATTGATGTACATCAATATGCGGATTTGATTGCTTTGGATATTCTTTATAAATACATCCTTGAAGTCATCGATATTGTTCATGACAGTGTAGCTCAACTCAAAGCTATTCAAGTTGATGATAGTCATTTAGAGCGTTTTTTAAATTATCTACGGTTAGCTAGAGAAAGAATAACCGTGCGACGCAACAGTGCCTTCCAGCATATGGATAGTATTCTCTCCTTTATTCAAGCCACGCAAATTATCGAAAAACAACTCCATGTGATGTTGGGTAATGTTGCTAATGAAACGAATTGGATGTAGGGAGGAGACAAATTGGATATAGCTTAGTTTCCTCTTTATGGGAACATGAAAGGATCAAAAAAGAATACAACTGCAACAGTCAAGATGTTCTATCGAGTTATTTTAAGGAGTCTTAGGAATTAAACAAAATTGTATAAGAAGAGAGGAGGCAAAGGATGACTTATCAAGTGATTACGTATGGCGATCCAGAAATCTTAAAAGGAGTGTTTGATGCTATTGCCATGTGTTTGAATTCTCATACCGGAAGTCTCTTTAAGCCTTTACTCCGGTTAGGTCTGGGTGTGGGGAGCCTTTGGGCCTTGGCCTATTCTATTTGGGGTGATTATATGAAAGCTCTCTCGGGGTGGTTGATTCCTTTGTTTATGATTACCTGTCTTTTACTGGTTCCTCAAAGTCGTGTCTTTATTCAAAACCCAGCTTTTGTGACGTCTCATCAAGTGGATCATGTGCCCTTTGGTTTAGCGATGTCAGCCAGTTTAATAAGTCGGATTGGTCATAGCATAACAGAAAACATAGAAATGATCTTTACAACCGTGGATGATTTAAAATATCACAAAACAGGCTTTCTTTTTGCCTCAAACTTAGTTCAGCAAGCGAAAACTTTCCATATTACCAATGAAGATCTAGCATCGAACATGCGAGAGTTTGTAGGGCATTGTGTGGTTTATGATGCGATGCTGGGTCGTAAATACACCATAGAAGATTTAAGAAACTCTGATGATATTTGGACATTAGTCTCTACTCAAGCGTCTCCGGTGCGCTCTTTTGTTTGGAGAGATCCTCATAATGTTGGGGAGCCCAGTGCACGGCCAGAGATTATTACCTGTAGAGAAGGAGTAACTCGCTTTAATCGTCTCTGGGGCATAGAGCTTGATCGAACAGCCACGCTTTTTGGACAAAAGATCTTTGGTAAAAATGCATTGATTAATCCAAAGATAGCTCTTCTTCAGCATATGCAGAGTTCTTATAGTTTTTTGGTCAATTCTTCCAAATCAGCTCTTGAGATTCTAAAGCAACAAATGATGATTTATGCAGTGGTGGATGGAATTGAACAAAAATCAGTTGCTCTTGGCAATACCCCAAACTTTGCCGCCAGAAGAGCATACCTCCAACAACGCTCCACCTATGAAACCTTAGGCGCTATGGCTGGTGAGACTTTGCCAACGATGAAAGCTGTTTTAGAAGCCATTGTTTATTCTGCTTTTATGTTCATCGTTCCTTTGTCTGTTTTACCTTTTGGATGGAGATTCTTAAGTTCTTGGGGACAAACGCTTCTGTGGCTACAAATGTGGGCACCGCTGTATGCTATTCTGCATTATCTGATCTTGATGACGGCAAGATCAAAGTCTTTAGCGGCTCTTTCTATTTCTAGTGAAACGGGTGTTACCCTTGCAAGCTCTGTTGGGTTTGTCAATGCAAATGCGGATCTTGCAGCCATGGCTGGATATCTTGCGATCAGTATACCCTTTTTAGCAGTTGCTCTGGTGAAAGGAGTTGGGTCTTTTGTCCATATGGCTTCTCACTTAGGAGCTGTGAGTCAAGGTGCTGCCAGTATGGCAGCGGGAGAAGCGGTTTCTGGCAACTATAGCTTTGGCAATATATCTGAAGGAAATCGACAGATAGCTAATACCCATATGCTCAGCCACAGTACTGCAGCAAGCTACAAAGCCGGAATGTTTAGTCAAAGTGATGGACGGACAGATATGGTGACAACGGCTGATGGCCAGCAGATTGTTAACGTTGGCAGTTCCCATATTCCTATATCAGTGAATCATGCTGAAACAGCCAGTGCCATGACAACAGAGCAATGCAGTCGGTCTTATCAAAAAGCCATTCAGCAAAGTGAGTCAGCTGGAATCAGTATGGGAAAGGCTCTCAAGGGATTAACAGAAGCCTCTTATCAAGAAGGACACACAGAGAATTATTCAGAACAGACTAGTCATGGAAAATCTATAGAGCAAAGCAGTGCTGTTTCTAAAATTGGCCAAATCGTTAGAGATTTTGCAAAGAGTCATAATTTATCAGAAGAACAGGCAGCAAGTCTTATAGGGCAAGCTTCTATAGGCGAAAAAGCCTTTGGCATTGAGGGCAAAATGACAGCTTCCATTGATGGTAAGGCTTATGATCAGAAAACAATGAATGAAGCCTATCGAATTGGACAAGACGAGCAGTTTCAACAAGTAACAAAAGACGCTGTCCAGGCAATACAAAATCAAAGCCATACACAAAATGATGAGGAATCCAGAAAGAGAAGTGACAGTATTAGCAGTTCTTGGGAGAGTGCTCAAAGTCTGAGGGCAGAGGCATCTAAGAGTTTTAGGGAATCTGAAGATTTACAAAAGCAAGCGGCTTGGATTCAAAGCAACGCCTCTACAATCAATACAAATTTTACGCAACAAGCTCTAGAAGGTGTTGCTAACATGCCAGCTGATAATGCAAAAGGTCGCATTGGTATGCAAGGTGTTGCGCATATGGCAGCCCATAATCCTGACCTCTTGCAAAAGTATGTGAGCCATTGGGCATCGCACCATGGAATAAATATTCCTGTCTCTCCAGATCTTAAACCTATAGAAAGTGCACCTGATTTAGAGCGATCCTATACGGCAGAAAGACGTCATTTACAAGAACAAATGCCATCTCATGAGCTTAGCAATTATCAGCATCAAACACCTTCAAAAGTACAAGATATAAATTCTCTAGAAACAAGGCAGGAAAGCTCAACTCCTGACAAGAGAGGAATATCTTACCCAGAATTTAATGAGTCCTTATTAAAAGAGGAAAGAGGAGCAAGTCTCGATACCATTACAAAACCTTCTGTCTTACAAGAACAATCTAGTTTGCCTATGAGGGAGGAAAGTCTTGTGCACTCAAAAGCATATATTGGTGAAAAAGGATCTGTTGCGGGGCAAACTCTGTTGCATGATTCCAGCAACTATCCCCTCAGGACAGCAATTCAAAAAGCTCAAAAGCAGGAAGAAAACTCTATAGACGGAGGAAGCAATACTCAAACGGAACTCGGAAATGAAAGGATGAGTGTCCATAATGATATGTTTTTAGCAAGCGGACCAGAAAAAGTCTCAAGCAATAATAGAACTATCCCTTCTGGGCAAGAGATCTCTCAAAAACCTGTTCAAAGAGATTCTCCGGAATCAACAAATGAGGAACCTCAAACAGCTCATAAAATACCTATTTCAAGCCCTGAAGAACTGAAGCCACAACATGAAAGATCTGTCAGGACTGATCTGCTAGATAAAAAGCCCCTGGGGTTAGATTCAGAAAAGATTGAACAATTGAAAACTGAAGTCAACTCAATGCAAAGTGCAGGAGAAAAATCCATAGAAATGGCAGAAAAGAAACATGAACAGCAACGACAAGGCCTAGAAAAAGAGGTTCATAAAAAAGGTAAGAAAAACCTTCTAAGAGTTGCAGCAAAGGCAGAAGTAAAAAACCTTGCTGATACAGCTTTGGGAACGCCTTACGAGGGGGTCAAATCGCTTGTTAAAAAGTTAACAGGTGAATCCCAAAAGAAACCTTAGATTGCCTTAATAATGGTTAGAAAGACAAGAAAGAATCGGTGGGGAGGAGATTGGCGTTATGGAATTATTTAAAGGATTAAGAATTGAATTTCGACAACCATAGGTGCTGATTTGCCCATACATGTACTTAGTTCTTTCGGTGTCTTCAAAGGGTGTTATCGAAGTCCCTCTAATAATATCGATAGAAGAGTGGAATTTTGGAATGAGTTTATACGTTGAAGGCAATTTAATGCCAAGTTTTTTAGCAAAGAAAACATCAGTTAAAGCTGCTGGATAATAGCCCATGAGAACAGAAACAAGGAAAATAATAGGAAGAGGCGATGGAATTGAATATAAACCGAGAGGAAACAAAAGCATGGCTGGAATAATTCTAAAGAGGCGAACCAAAGGGATCTTCTTTGCATATGTAAGCAGTTCTTCTGCATTAAGGCCGTATAGTTCAGAAACATCTTCATCCCTGATATTAGCTTTAAATATCTTCTCTCGACCAAGATACAAAACGCTATCAGTGATGATTCCAATGAGTGGGAATAAAAGAAAATATACACCAAAGGCATTTTTAGCATCACGAGCAAGGAGCGCCAAAATAGAGCATATAAGAAGGCTTACCCCAGCTTTAAAGGCAAAAGCGAGTCTGGATGAATATGCAAGGCATTTGATTTGCTTCGCTTGGGTCATTTTTTCTCTCCTTACCATGAACTATACCATAAAGAGGTTAATTCTCTATAAAAATCTAAGACTTTTGCCTCAAGACAGAAAAACAAACATTTAAAAGTTATGAATTGATATGAAATTGATAATTTTTAAGTTGTTACCGAACTAAATGCGAATTCAGGTATTTCGAGGGATGTTGGATATAAATAACAAGTAAAAAAAGAGGAGATTGACATGAAACTTTTCGGATCTTTTGTTCAAGGTGGCCAAACCCAACTACACAAACTTCACATGATTCGCCAAGTGTTGTGGGCTACTTTTAAAGCATCTTTGGTGATTGGAATCTTATGGTATTGTTTTTTGATCTATAAAGCTTTTGGTTGGAAGGAATTCTATGCCTTAATTGTTTATTATGGGGCTTGTCTCAGAGATGACCTCTCTTTTTTGCCTTATGGATTTTTTGATCGGGTTGATTTTCCGTTTCAAGATGGACAATTTCATACCGTAAGTTGCTCTTGGTTGGCAAGAACTCCTTCTATAAGATACTTTGTGACATTCCTTCAAGGGATGCTGTTAGAAAAGCTGTTTTATTCATTTTTGGTGATGCTTCTTTCTTTTGCTTCCTTGTCTTGGTTTTGGATGAGAAGAGGAAAACACCGCCAGCAAAAGAAAATTCTGCAAGGGACAACTTTTGTTAAACCTCATCAACTTAGGAAACTCATCAAAAGAAAAGATCGATCCGATTTATCTTTAGGAGGTGTTTCTTTACTTAAAAATAGAGAAACAGAACACATGATGATTGTGGGAACCACAGGAACCGGTAAAAGCAATAGTCTTCATCATCTTCTTGGGCAAATACGTGCTCGCGGAGATAGAGCGGTTATTATTGATACAACAGGTTCTTTGGTTTCTAGATTTTATGAAGAAGATCGTGATAAGCTTTTAAATCCCCTTGATAAAAGAAGCTTAAATTGGGATTTATGGAGCGAATGCAAGGAACCTTATCATTATACAGAATTAGCCCAAAGCCTTATTCCAGAAAGTGGTTCTGATCCTATATGGTGGAATTCTGCGAGAAGACTATTTGTAACAACGGCTCAAAAACTGCAGATAAAAAAACAACGCTCGATTAAGAAACTGCTCAAATACTCTCTGATTGATCCCTTATCTAAAGTCTCTTCTTTTTATGAAGAAACTCAAGTTTCTAGTTTTATGAATAGTGCCGCTGATAAAACAGCCCTCAGTGTTCGCTCAACGCTGGGAATGTATACAGAAGCCTTTGCTTATTTAGAATCTGACCAACAACACCCCTTTTCGATTAGAAGCTGGGTCAGGAATGAATTAAAAAGAAAGGAACCAAAAAGAGAAGAAAATACAAATAATAATCATCATCTTAATCATAATCATCCCAATTCCGGGGATTGGCTTTTTCTAAGCAGTACAACAGAGCAGCGGGAATTGTTAGCCCCCTTACTGTCAACATGGTTAAGCATCGCTTATAAAGCTTTAATGGGGTTAGAAGAATCCTATACCCGAAGACTCTGGTTTATTGTGGATGAGTTACCCTCTTTAAATGTGCTTCCCAATTTACCCAAAGCACTCGCAGAAATCCGTAAATATGGAGGGTGTTTTGTAATCGGTCTTCAGAACTTACCTCAATTAGAAGAAATGTACGGCATGAACTTAACCCGCTCCATGGCTGGTTTATGTGGAACAAAGGTGGTGTTTCGAACATCAGATGCTCCAACAGCAAAGAAATTATCTGAGTTTTTTGGAGAGCAAGAAATTTTGGAGCCGGCAGAAAGCATTTCCTTTGGAGCCCATCAAATGCGCGATGGTGTTAATTTAGCAGAACATAGACGATTTCAAGCCACAATTCCTTATACAAACCTCTTAAATTTAAATAACCTCGAAGCTTATTTACAACTACCTGGTAACTACCCTTTAACCAAAATAGCCTTTGATTATCTGGTTATGGAAAACAAAGCTTCCGGTTATGATCCAAGAACCCCCACAGAAACAGAAGAAAACTTAAGCTTTCTGATCAACGCTCTCGCTCAAGGGAAAGGCAGCGTTGTTGATCCAACGATATCTGCTGTTGATGCTCTTGCCGATTCTTCTCAACAGTCTGAGTCATTGCTCTCTCAAAAACAGGATCTAGCTTCGAGAGAGAAAGAAGAGATTGATCAAGACTTTTCTCAATAGAGCGTTGATCTAAAGAGGGTGTTAATTCGTTTGTGGTTTTTTCGAGAGGCAAAGTCTTAAAACTGTCTTGGTGCAAAGACTTATTCTTTTCTAGGATAGAATGAGCAACTTCAATTAAAGTTTCTTTGTTGGGCGCATAATTAGAAATTTGAAACCAATGAAGAGCCTGTTCTCCTAAACCTTGGAGTTGATTTTGGGAGAGACCTGAAAAGGTTTTCTGGTAATTTTCAATTAATTTTGGTAATTGTTCTTGATAAGCTTGTTCAAGACCTATGGCTTTTGGGATGCAAGATTGTTCAAAAGCTAAAGAAGCATGATCTTTCCCTTTAAACCATATGTGTGATGCCATGGTGGCAATTGTAAAGATTTTATCAATGGACCAAGAATTGGATTCAGAGTCAATTGATATATCTTTTAAGTGAGATTGAATGTAACACGATTTGATCAACAGTTCTGTTTCTTTCCCCTCATTCCTATTCATTTTTTGAATGTCCATGGATTTGAGATAAGAAAACGTATGGGCAACCAGGTTACAATACTGTTTGTTTGAAAGGGACTTTGGAATGTCAAGATCATAGCGAGTTAAGGTTTCTTTGATAATAGAGAGTTGTTTGTAGGTTAAAGAAATTTCTGAAAGGGTATTGATTGTTTCAAGCGAAGATTTTTCAACAGGAGTCAAATCTGCAACTAGCAGAGGAGAAGAAAGAGAAGATGAAAGAAGAGGAGAAAGATCTGCTTTTTCTAGGTCTGCTTTTTGTCCCAAATCCCCAAACATCCAATCTTTGGTCTGATTCCAGGCTTTGTAGGTAAATTCTTTGATAGATTCCCAAGAGATGTAGGCTGATAGAGAGGATAAAGAAGAGGCGCTTAAATCCCGTCTTTGCATAAAGGTCCGTTGATCCTCTGCTGTAACATCCATCACCTGATTTTTATCAAGCATATAATCTAAAGCATTTTCTTTAGGGGCTTCTCTTGAGAGAGCCTGAATCAACGCCTCTTTATCCAGAATAAGAGTTGTATCAACATAAAGTTGCGTATCTTCTTTATGTCTTGTAAGGGCTACATACGTTAAATGTTTGTTGAGAGAAGGACTGACATACACAAATGTTTTATCTACCGTTGTTCCTTGGGATTTATGGATGGTGGTAGCATAGCCATAATCGATATGATTGTAATTCCCCATATCAAAGGTTAAGGAAGATCGATCTTCTTTTTGAACCGTGATCAACTCTTCTTGGATATCTATAATTTTAGCCAACTGGCCATTTCTGACATCTAATCCATAATCGTTTCTTGAAAAGATAATTTGATCACCAATGGCAAACTCTCTTTCTTCACTGATGAGTTTCGGTTTAAAGGAATGATGATTCATAGAGTCTGTTTGGTCTTGATCCAGGGTTTCAAGGTTAAGGGGTTTTGAGATGGTAAACCTATAGTTATAATCATCCA
>JAIEMR010000154.1 GCA_019751935.1 Alphaproteobacteria bacterium | reverse complement strand
GTTGCTCAATTTTTAAAAATAAAGGATCTTTGTTGAAATTTTTCCCTTTAAATCCTAAGGATAGTATTAGATATAAAACCTCTAAAACATTGGCATTTTCTTCAGGCTTTTCCAGCATATTGTCTAAAATGAGATAGAACCTTTCTCCTCCCAAGGTTTCTTTGTAAAAAATATTAAGTAACGTATTTTCAGTCCAGTTTTCTCCTGCTTCCTGAGTGTGCATAATTGCTTCGTCTAAAGCTGCACAAAGGCAATACTGTAAAGCCAAAATAGTGCGTACCGGATAAGCGTTACCGATGTTTTTAACAAACTTTTTGAATTCTTCAATTAAAAGTGCTCTTAAATTGTCCTGGGGCCCTTGTAGGGTCTTTCTCTTCCAAGAAAGTAATAAACCTAAAAGAGGAGCGGCAGAGATAAGCAGTAAATTAGATGAGGATGAAGACAAATCACCTGCTGGAACAGAGTCTATCGTTTCTTTAGATTTAGGATAAAATTGCATACGAAAAGCTCCTTTGATTAAAGCTCTTCAGAGCTTGCTAAAAATTCCATTTTAAAATTGGGGAAATTACCACTTAGATGAAAAGCAATACCAGTTGATTGCAAAATGTTTTGCCATTCAGGATGACTTTTATCCAATAAGAAATAAACGTGCCCCGCAAAGTAAGGCATCCGCCTTGGAACGACTGATAAAAGAGTTAAATTAATCCCGGGAATAGCATAGGTTATAAGGTCATGGATTCCATCAATAGATCCAATTTTTAATTGGCTTGGCAGTTGCTGATGAAGCTCTTCAGAGGGTATATCAGCACTCACTGCGATAACAAAATCTGCTTCATCGAGTAAGTCTTTATCAAAGATTGTGGTACTCCATAGATTCGAGCTCTCTTGTTTAAGCAAAAGAGAAAAGACTTTTTGCTGAATTGTATGGCTCAAGTATTCTCTGAGGCTTTCTGCTAATGGATCAAAGGTTTTATTGAAATCATTATGGTAATAAAGAAAGTTAGAATCAGGTTTTCTGCTTTTTGAAAGGTATGTAGAAAATGCAGCAAAGGCTTGCGAGAGGAAAGAATACAAATCAAAAGCTGTTACCCTTTCTTCGTTAGCAAGATTTTGTAAATGTTGTTCGTATTGGTTCAAAATTTGCAGAAAAAGAACCTCTTCAATCTCTGGCAAATTTTCATCGTTCATAACAGAAAGTTGATTTGCAAGAGTGTCCCGTTTTTGGCTAATGAGTCCTAGCATTTCAGTAAGGAGCGAAGACAGTTTTTCGCTGGCTTTACTGTTAAGAAAGGTTGGAAGGAAAGTCTCATCTAATTTAATAAGGCCAGTGTTATTAATTTCCTTAATTTTTGCGATAGGTAAGGCCACATAGTTCTTTAACTCTTCTTCATTTGTAAAAAGATATAAGGAGAGGTTACAGACTTGTACGTTATTAGAGTCGTTTATATCTGCTGATGTGTTATTGGCAATCTTTAAGGGTTTGCTTTGATAGCGTGGCAATTCAAGAGTATTTTTTTGTTGATCTACAACTTCTAGGGTTCCGGGGTTAGAAATAGGGATGCCTAAATAGATAGTAAGATTGCTCGTATTTGGGGTTATTTGAAGAGAAGAGGGTAGAGGGTCTACCTCTGGCGCATTCATAAATGTCCCATCCTGAAAAATACCATAACAACTTTTAAGGCTTATTTTTCCAAGCATTAAAAGTTCTTGATCAATTTCAAGCTTTTCAAACCCCCAACAATATTTTGAAAGTTTGAGCGTGTTCTTAATTAAAAATTCAAAATAACGATCTTGTTGTTGAAAATGTTGAGGAAAGAGGAACATTCCTTCTGACCAAACAACCTTATTATACATTTGGTGTCTCCTTCTGATCTGACACAGAGGCTTCGGTTTCAGCGACCATAAGATCATCAGTGGTCAATTTTAAATTGAGACCTGTATCAGGGATTTTCTCCCTTATAAACACTTGTTTATAATGAGCTTTGTCTATGTTTTGAAAAGCGACAACAATACCAATAAATTTAGTAAGAGGATCAAGAGTAAGGTCTTTCTTCATACATTCATTAGGTTTAATAACAAACCTAGTTTGTGCAATTAAATCAGGACCGAGAGATTTTTTAGAGTTCTGATAAAGTTCAAGGAATTCTTCTCCTTCAAAGTGCTGTGAGTTTTTTAATTGAAATAATAAAACGTCTACAGGTGAGGGTTGGCCATTAACATCTGGGTTTAAATCTGCATTCCCACACACTGATAAAGACAATTTATTGGGATCAGTAAAAAGTGAACAACCTGTTAATAAAAATGCACAGGTAAGAAGAAAAAGAAACATAGAACATCTTTGTAAAATCATTGTAATTGGGCCTTTATTGAGTTTGTGAATTTTTAATTCAACGATAAATGACTAACTAACGAACAGGGGTTTTTCTTTTCGCCCCTTTATTTGGGGGTTTAAATGTTTCAACAGGATTGTTTCTAATGGTTTTTTTATAAACCTCCTCTTTTTGATTAGAGAGCAAACGAGTGTTTGGAAAAGGCAAAGAGGCAGTTTTAAAATTAAAATTTGAATATAAAAAGGCCAAAGGGTCATTTTCGGGGGCGAGGTTTGATTCGGGGTAAGATAGAGTTTCGAGAGATTCTTTGGGTAATATATGATCATAAGTCTTTAAAGAAGGAGATTCTTCAAGGTCAAATTGGATATAAAAATTCTCATGTTGAATAGCATCTTTTGAGCGAATAGGTGTTAATTGAGAATCTAGGATTAAGAAATAATTACCTTCTTGAAAGCAAACCTTACACTCAAATTCTGAAGCACCAGAAACGTCTTGCAAGGCACTGCTTTGCTTTTTGAAGGAAGCTAATTTCTTAAAGAATTTCTTACTTTTTTCAAGAACTGTAAATTTAAGCTTCAGGATATGCATTTTTCTTCATTCCTTTAGCAAGGGTGTTCTTTTTTTGAAAAGATATGATTTTTGATTCTTCTAAACTTGTGTCATCTCTGTCTATTTGATTGTCTTTTGAGATTATCCATGTGTTCCAACCTAAGGAAAAAGGTGTTTTGGAGTTCAGTTGACATTTGGGCACCTCTTCTTTTTTTAAGAGAAGACGCATATTAAAAGCTAAGTTGTTATTACAGTAATATTTAACAACCCGAACAATTTCAAAAAGGAGAGAGCCCCCAGGTAATAATTTATTAAAAATAGAGAAAGGGATAGGTCCAATTAGAATTGAAAATTTACTACCTTTACTCCAGACTTTAGAACCAACCATGGCATCTTTGCCAAGTCTACTGTAATTGCTTTTCAAAGGTAGGGAGGTGATTTTGGTTAATTCTTCTTTGGGAAGATTTAAATAGCTTCCAGAAAATTGTTCAATTTTTACTGGTAAAGATAAGAAAGTGGATAAAATGCTTTGTAAACTATAAGCTGATGCAGGTTGTTGTGTTAATAACCCAGAAAAAAAGGTAGCCACATTGGAAGGAAGAAGATTATAAGTGCTTTTTAAAGCCGAGCCATGAAACCCACTTAAAACAAGAGTTGTTACATCGTGAGTTGTTCCGTATTTTTGTGATCGTTCAAAATGCATGTAAATACGATTTTTTGCCCAGGCCCTATAAAAGAAAGAAAAAATCCTGTGGTTAAAAATATCAAGAAAATCCTTTAAAGCAGTATCTCCATAACGAAGGCGTTCTAAAATTTCCTCAGTGTAATGGTAAGGAAGAGTGCCGCCCATTCCCAAAAAATTACCAATGGCAACTTCTAACAACGGTTGAGATAGGGAATTTTGAGAAGATACAGGCAGAAGGCACCGCTGAACATCTGTTCCTGAAAAAGCAAATGAGACAAAGCCCTTAAATCGAAGCGCTTCTGTAGCTGGAGAAGAATCATATCCGACATACCTTAAAACTTTGGATGTTTTTTTGGATTGTGTAGGAACAATAGTTTTTGCAGATGCCCATCCTTCAAGAAGTCTGACAGCTTGAAAAAATTCAAAAACTTGTGGTTTTGTTACTAATGTCTCTAAACAAGAGGCTTGAGTCCGGCCCTGGGGTTCCATTTTTTCCATTCTCCTTGTTCATTGTTAACCACAAGTTGAGTAAAAGAATTCATAGCGCAATACACAGCCAAGAATCTTTCTAAGATGCTAGAAAATAAAAAGTTTCGAGATGTCTCCTCCTTCATAGTTATGGTAATTTTTGTGCCTCTACATACTGAGTTTCCAAAATGATCTTCAAATCTATAAATCGCCGGCTGTGCACTGGCACTGACAATTGAACTGATTAATAAATCAATATCTTTAGAATCGTTAAAGTTATAAAGACTAAGGATTTCTTGTAAGAGTTCTTTGCAAATTGAATCTTCAGTTATAGAAAAATTATTTAAGGTCAGATGAGAAACAAGTTGCCACCTATAACCTTTCCCTTTTTTTAAATGATAGCTAGGCGTGAAGGGAAATAAGCATTTGATATTTCCTTCCAGCCCTTCATCCAGTAATTGTAAATTCTGCCCATTTTCTCCGTAGGTTAAGTTTGTTGGAAGGTTATGATTAGTGCACCATAAAGATAGCTGAGCAATAGAATTGGCGCTTGATGTTGGGCTAAAATTTAGATCAACAAAGGAAATATTGACTTCTGATTTTGAGTTTTCATCTGCCCCCAAAATCTCATCAGGAAAAAGCCGTGAGATAGACCAAAAGACAGAATTATCTTCATTTTCTTGATAAAACTTAGGGCCATATATGAATTGGCAACTCTTTGCTTTTTCTCCGGGAGAAAACAATTTTACATTGTTAACGGTATAAACTTCCATTTCTTCCAAATGACGAGCATCGGGAATGATAGGGTACTCACTTTGTTGGTGAGTTAAATCAATAGGCTCTGCTTCTTGTTTAAAAAGATTAACAATAGGAGTGCACCCAAGGGCTAAGCTTTTAGCATTAAGAGAAAGGTTAAGATCGTCGCTGAAAGTATCAAAC
Source organism: Alphaproteobacteria bacterium (assembly GCA_019751935.1). GTDB lineage: Bacteria > Pseudomonadota > Alphaproteobacteria > Paracaedibacterales > CAIULA01 > CAIULA01. The sequence goes on along the minus strand of JAIEMR010000154.1, from coordinate 8,742 downwards.
AGCAAGAATATTTCAATTTCTTTATCTGTTGTTTTAAACAGACTTAAATTCTCAAAAATGATGTCAAAAAACAAAAATTTTTCCGGATAAACAAAAAATTCTGTTAAGAAGCGATACCCTACAAAAGAATGTTTTGGAAAAGGAAGTAAAGGTTCCTCCTCGGCGAACCCCACTGGCTTTAAACATTCTTTGTCCAAAATGTGGGGAGTTTTATCATCAGAAGCTGTATACAAAACAGCCCCTATAAGGTTTTTGAAGATTAATTCATAAAACTTGTATGAATAAGGCACAACCATATTGATAAAAAATCGCAAAGAAGCATTTGTGAGTTTTGAAAAATTAAAATCTTTATGGGTTGATTTTAGCTTTAGCCTAAGAATCCCTTTAGTTTGAGAGTATAAATTGGCCAATTCGGAAGTAAATTCCATATTCCTTCCGAACTCAAGGTGATCCACAGTAATAGGAAGTAGATTGATGTCATAAGTTGTTGTGAATTTACAAGCTTGGGCAGATGCGGTGTGTCCAACCAATACAGAACCTTTTTCTAAAAAGGACGGAGCTGCAAGTTTAGAGTTGGGTTGAATTTGGATTATAGAACAAGAAGGGATGGGCAAAATATAATGGGGATAAAGTACACTAAGGATTGCATCGGCTAATTCTGTTAGATCATCATCAAGTTTGCGGTGCACTCGAGCTGATAAAAAGGCAAAAGATTCGATAAGACGACTCACGTGGGGATCTGTTGAGTTCTTGCCATCAATCCTTAAGTTCGCAGCGACATGAGGGTGTTTCATAGAGAATTCAGCCCCTAAATGTCTTAAGAACACTAACTCTTTATTGTAATAAGAGATAAAATCATCCTGCATAATCAAAACTCCAATTTAGAAAACGATATATTTGGTTTTGCAGATGAAAATTTAGATGAGAATAAACAGAAAAGGTTTTTCTGCCTACATTCAATGAGGCAATGATTTTAAATAAGACTTGTTTTTTATGCTCTTGGGTATCTTTTTCGATTTCAACTTTGACTTTTGAAAAACGAGGTTCAAATAAACGAAGTGTTTTTTCTATATCTATTGCCATTCTTTGCAGATTAATTTGAGAAAAGCTTAATATATGTGAAAAATCATCTAGACCATATCCCAAAACAGAACTGGTTACTTCTTTAAACTCGCTAGGCAGAGAAAAAGGTTGACGTCTAGTGTTTAAGAGATTTTCTAAATCTTTTTGCATATTAGAGAGCAATTCATCAATAGACGATGTGGACGCTATTTTATTTTGCGTATTAGTTAGGGAGGTCTGATATAGAAAGGAACTATTTTTCATAAACTTAATTCTTTCTTATCTTACTTGTAAGGAAGGGGCGCCCAATGACATGCTGAGAAGAAAAGATCCTTCAACTTGTTCAAGGTAGCCTTGGGGTTTAAGATACAATGTACAAATATATTGCCCTGGACTTGAAAAGTTTTCCCTCACAACAATGTTAGCTTCTTGAAGAGGGTATTTTTTTATGATGTCTTCATCATCGCCTGCTGACTGCGCGGTATACTGTAATATCCATGTTTCCAAAAAAGACTGATATTCTTCAGCAGTTGTAAAAGAGCCAACCTTTTCTCGCCCCAAAACTTTAAGATAATGTGACAGCCTAGAGACGGAAAGGACATGCTGCATAGGGAGTATCAAATTAGCATTAAGATTTGCAATATCCTTGCTATAACGTTCTGGTTGGTGGATTGTATGGCATTTATAAAAACAGAGATAAGATGTATATTGACAAGCTATCACAATCATAAAGCCCAGATTATTTAATATTTCTTCTTGTGAGGGCTTTAGAATTGTTTCAATAGGCTGTCTTGTATAAAAGGAAGAAGGATCGGGAAAATTAAAGGTAGGCAAATTTTCTAAAACTCCTCCGCCAATTGTATCTTTTGGCGTGCCTTGAATATTATAAAACCACCCTGTTTCATAAAAAGAACGTGCAACAACATAAGCAAAACAATAAATAGAATTGCCCCATAGGTAATGCTCCACTTCGGTGCATGTTTCAGTAAAGTTTAAGGCCTGATCTGTTGCAAGTTTGTAAGGCTCTCTAAAACAAACTCTTGGAAAACAAACCCCCATGAATTTAGAATCGGGATGTTGTTTGAGTTTTTTCCAGCTAAAATATTGTTCTTTTCTTAAAAGAGGCTCAATTTCATAAAGTTTTTCAAATTCTGTAAAACTATCTAATTCAAAAAAACCCGAACTTACTCCAAAAATAGCAGGAACAAAAGCAGACGCTGATATTCCACTAACAATTTTAAGAGTGTGCATATCTGCCCCGTTACGCTGGATATAGTAATCGTAAAGGAGCAATCCAAAGGGTTCTCCACCTGGACTATCAAACTCTTCTGAATAAACCTTTTTAAATAAATTACTTTGATCAAACTCAATTGCATTATCTATGTCTTGAACGATTTCTTTCCATTTTGCATCCAAAAGCTTAATTTTTAGATTTTGAACAAGTGGAAGCTGTTGAGATAAATAAGAGATACCTCTCCACGCTGCTTCTAAGCTTTGAAAACATTTATGATGCAAGATGATATCTAGTTGTTCATTGATCATTCTGTCAATTTGTCTCAAAACCGCATACGAAAGCATGTCTCTATCTTCTTTGCAAAACTGCGAAAGCTGTTCGCTCATATTGCTACCTTTCTTGGTTAAAAGAGAGAAAGCCTTTTTAAGGCTTTCTCTTTGGTAAACTTAAGAAGACAATTGAGGAATTCTTGCAACAAGCCGCATGGAAGCAGATAATTCTTCCATTTGAAGCCAGGGTCTTAGCCAGGCAATAGCATTGTAAGAGCCTGGACTTTCTAAAATTTCTACCACTTGGATTTTGGCTTCAGCTAAGGGATATTCTGATTTTAAATCTTGTCCTGAATGAGGATTGGAGTTTACATAATTTAAAATCCATCTATTTAACCAAGCTTCTACATCACTTCGCTCCATAAAGGATCCAATTTTATCACGGGCCATAATTTTAAGATAATGCGCGATTCTAGAAGTTGCCATGATGTAAGGTAATCGGGCAGAAATTGCAGCATTTGCAGTCGCATCAGCAAGATCATATTTTAGAGGTTTCTGAGTAGTTTGTGCTCCAAAAAAGACTGCATAATCAGTCTCTTTATAATGACAAAGAGGCAAAAAACCAAGCTTACTCAACTCTGCTTCACGTCTATCGGTAATACCTATTTCAGTTGGACAATTGGAGTCAATATCTCCATCATCACTTTTAAAAATATGCAAAGGAAGATTTTCAACTTTTCCGCCGCCTTCTGCTCCTCGGATTGCAGTACACCAACCAAACTTTGCAAAAGCATCCGTTAACTTTGCGCCAAGTGTATAAGCTGAGCTCATCCAACAATAATCTTCATGATGCAATTGAGTACTGTATCCTTGTGCATCAAGCGTTGTTTCTTCAAAGTCGAATTCATCTATAGGGTGTGTAGACGCTCCATAAGGGAGTCGAGCTAAGGCACGAGGAAGAGTTAACGTTACAAAGCGAGAATCTTCTGCCTCTCTAAAGCTTTTCCATTTTATGTATTCTGTGGATTCAAAAATCTTTTCTAAATCTCTCGGTTTAGAAAGCTCGGTCCAGTCTTGAAAACCGAAAAAATTAGAACTACAGGACGTAATAAAAGGACAAAAGCTACTGGCTGCAACTCCTGCTATATTTCTTAACATATCGATATCATCGGGGGTATTTTCAAAAGCATAATCCCCAATCAAAGCCCCATAAGGTTCACCTCCCGGGGATCCATATTCTTCTTCATAGACTTTCTTAAATAAAGTACTTTGATCAAATTCAGAAGCTCCATCCAGATCTTTGAAGATCTCTTTTTTGGTCGCATTTAAAAGTTTAAGTTTCAGACTTTCTCCGGTTTCACTGTTCATAACCAAATAATGAAGCCCGCGCCAACTGCCCTCAAGGCCTTTAAAATCATCTTGATGTAGAATTGCAGCTAATTGTTGAGAGATTCTTTGATCAATTTCTTTGATGGCTGCATTAACAGAAGTGACAATATTTTTATCCCAAGTCAAAACACCTAATAAAGCCTGTTTTACAAAAACTGAAATCAAATCTTTCATTTCATTAGGGTCAGATTGTTTAATTGCCACAATAGCTTGACCGGCTAGAGACGTTGCAGGTGGCATAGCTGTTGCTGTTTGATCAGGAGCAGTGACTGTTTGTTGTACAGGTGCGGTAGTGGCCATTATTTATTCTCCTTGTTAATATCAATTCCAAGATCCGAAGCCATTCCTTGGATTTTTGTATTATCTTGTAAAACTTCAATCAGTATGCCCTCCAGCTCATCAGACCGATCAGCTTTTGCCATTAAATCTCTTATTTTATTTCGGACGTCTAAAAGATCTTTAAGAGGTTGGACTTGGTTGACAATCTGACCTGGCTCGAAATCTGTGATGGAATTAAATTTTAAGTTTATGCTCATTTGGCTGCCATCACCTGCTAAAGTGTTGTCGACCATCAAGTTTAAAGAAGGAGAAATGTGCGTCATAACATCATTGAAGTTGTCTCTGTCAATTTGGACAAACTTACGATCGCGTAAGGCCTTAGTTGCAGGCGTTGCATTGCCAGAAAAATCCCCCAAAATACCAATTACAAATGGTAATTCTTTTTGAACAACTGCTCCTTCTGTTTCAACTTCATAAATGATTTGAATTCTTGGTTTACGGACTCGTGAAATCTCTTTTTGCATACTTTCCATAATTAAGCATCCTCCGTTGGTTTTTTAATTTCCATGCCTGTCAACCGTGACAAGCTACTTTGCACCCGATCGTCATCAATAAGTTCTCCTAAAAGCTCGGGTAATGACATTTTTCCCCATCTAATAATCCGTCTAATGAGATAGGGCAGGGGAGACTGTGGCTCATGAGCAGAAAAGTAATCTGCTATACTTTCCATAGAGCTTAAAGCTGAATCTCTATCGCTAATGTTCGCTTGATAATTTGAGTTTTGCTGTTGCTCTTTATTTTCGCCTGAAGGGGCAACAGTAATTCGAGTTTTTAAGAATCCAGAAACCTGATCCAAACAAACATTTAAACCATCTCTTATACTGGTAAATGAAGGAGTTTGATTTCCTGTCTTTTCTGTTAAGGCCTGATCAAGAAGCTGAAGCTGATCAAGGCACCCTTGGATATCATTGTAAGTATTTTGGAAAAACTCTGTCGAAGTTTCTCTAATTGCAAGCTCAAGATCTTGAGGTTTGGGAATACCTCCTTCCAGCATTTGTTCTTGCTTCGCTGTATCTTTAATATTTGCAAACTGCAAGCTTTGCTGATATTGCCAAACCGTATAACTTGTTCCAGATTTACTTTGGATAATAAAAGCATTTTGAATTGGCGCAATTAAAGTTCCTTCTCTATCTTCTCCATTAAGCCCATAGAAAAAACTGACCCGGGAAGTAAAATCATTGCCTTGATCAGGAAGAGGATAAAGAGTATCCCAAAAATTTTGAACTAATCCATAACTAAGGCTAAATCCATCTTTAAGACCTGAGAATCCTTCTAATCTTATCAGGGACTCTGTCATCCAGCATGAAACTTGTAAATCTTTACCTTGAGTGAGAAGAATTTTTTCACCAGTACTGGAAACTTTTTCCCATAAATTTTTTGTAGAAGAGGCCGCAGATAAGATATTGCTTTCTCTTTCAATATCTCTTGCTTGATTTCGTGTTTCCTTCATTTGCCAATAGAGAGAGGTTACAGACGTATCAAGTCTCGGATCTTGTCCGCTGGGGTTATCTCCTGGGATTACTTGCAGTAGCTGTGAAATATCAAGCATCATGCTCCCTATTGCGTCGACGCGTTTGAAATTGGCTAAGACTAGGCTATTAGCGCTTTAATTTTCTATGAGAAAAATTTTTTTTATTCAATTCATTTTATGCAGCTTTATGCCTTAGTCTTTGGCAATTAAATCTCAACTAGGAGGATTAGGTAATGGCAATTTATATGAAAGTGGACGGTATTGATGGGGATGTCACGGCCAAGGGTTTTGAAAAAATGATAGAAGTATATTCTTTTAACTTCGGTGTTGGAAGAGGGATTTCAACGAAAGCTGGAAACTCGCAAGATAGAGAAGCTACAGCCCCTTCTTTTAGCGAAATTAATATTACCAAAGCTTTAGATAAAACAAGCCCTCTTTTCTTTACAGAGGCTTGTGTTGGTAAGGCTAAAAATTATGAATTTCACTTTGTAGAAACTTCTGATGCTTTAGAAGAATACTTTGACTGTAAGCTCTCTAACGTTATGATCAGTAGTTATAGCACATCGAGCGATGGCGGAGATCCTACAGAATCTATTTCACTTAGCTATGATAAAATCGAACTATCTTTCACACCTCGTGATGACAAGGATAAAGCAGGAGGTGCGGTCAGAGCTGCTTATAATCTGGCTACAGCTTCTACAAAATAAAATCATTTTTCTCTTCTCCTCTGATGGGAAATTTGACTCAAAATCAGCAATTTATAACCCTAGAAACTGACTTAGGGGAAGATAAGCTCATTTTGACATCATTCACGGGAGAAGAGACACTTTCTCAGCTTTTTTCTTATAAACTACAAGCATTTTCTGAAGATTTCTCTATAGATGAAAAAAATATAGTTGGAAAATCAGTAACCGTTAAAATTAATCCTCAAAGTTCCAACGCAAGAATTTTTCATGGACTTGTAAAAACTTTTATTAAGAAAAGCGTTATGTTTCGGGAAATAAGGGAATATGAGCTTGAGGTAGTGCCTTGGTTTTGGCTTTTATCCCTTAGTCAAGATTGTTGTATTTTTCAAAATCAATCAACTATAGAAATAGCTGAGAAGATCTTCAAAAAATTTAACCTTAGTGACTACAATACTGGTTCTTTGACTCGCCAGTATAAACCGCGAGAATATTGTGTGCAGTATAACGAAACTGCTTTTAATTTTATTTCGCGTCTTTTTGAAGAGGAGGGAATATTTTATTTTTTCAAACACGAAGAAGGAAAACATACCCTTATGTTGGTGGATCTTATAACAAGTTGCCCTGATAATCAAACGCCAACCGTTAATCCTTCTTTGCAAGCAGCGGGCGCTATGCAACTGACAAGTTGGGCTCAAACTTACAGTCTTGTTACAGGACAATGGAGTCATTCTGATTACGATTTTACAAAACCAACGGCAAGTTTACTTTCAAACACAAAAGCAGCAGGAGGGTTTTCGAAAACTTCTAATTTGGAAATTTTTGAATTTCCCGGGGATTACCAAGATCAATCCACAGGGCAAAATAAAAGCAGAATAAGAATGGAGGAACAAGAAACAGATCAGAACTTTATAATGGGAGCAGGGACTTATTATACATTTTGTCCAGGCACCAAGTTTCAATTGAAAGCAAATCAGTCTTCTCAAGAAGAAGGAAAATATTGCATTGTTTCTGTTTCTCACTTTGCACAAGACAAATCTCATAAACTATACAGACCTTTAACAAATCCTCACGAGGACACAACTGCTACTTACGAGAATCAATTTACATGTATCCCTACGTCTGTACATTTTCGTCCCAGAAGAACTATAGAAAAACCAAAGACAAATGGTCCGCAAACAGCTATTGTGACTGGCCCTTCGAATGAGGAAATTTATACCGACCAATATGGACGCATTAAAGTTCAGTTCTTTTGGGACAGATATGGAAAGCATGATGAAAAAAGTTCTTGTTGGTTGAGGGTTATGTATCCTTGGACAGGCAACAACTGGGGAAATATTTTTATTCCAAGAGTCGGGCAAGAAGTTGTCGTCACTTTTATAGATAATGATCCAGACAGACCGCTAGCTGTAGGATGTCTTTATAATCAATCGAATATGGTGCCCTATACTTTACCAGATAACAAAACACAAAGCGGCATTAAGTTTTGCTCTACCCCAAAGGGCAGTCCTTCCAATAGTAATGAACTTAGGTTTGAAGATAAAAAAGGGGAAGAACAAGTTTTTCTTCATGCTCAAAAAGACTTTATGCGAGTTGTAGAAAATGATGAAACACAAAATATTAATCACGATCAAATCGTAACCATAAAAAATAACCGTACCCATACCATAACAGAAGGGGACGATAGTCTTACAATTAAGAAAGGTAAGCTTACTGTCAGTATCCAAGGAGATCATAGGGTTACTGTTTCCCAAGGTAATCAAACAACAGAACTAAAGATGGGGAATTATGCTTTAAATATTCAACAAGGCAATCATTCCGTAAAGGTTAGCTTAGGTCAAAGCACGCTTGAAGCTATACAAGGCATTGAACTAAAGGTAGGTGGAAACAGCATAAAGATTGATCAAACAGGAATAACCCTACAAGGCATGATGATCAAAATAAACGGACAAATGATTCAAACGCAAGCTGATGCACTTTTGCAATTAAAAGGCGCTATTACAATGATCAATTAGTAGGGATTTTTCAAAATGACTATAGAATTTACCTCTGATCTTGATTTTCTTTCAAAACAAAAAGCTTCTACCATTTGCAAATTTTTCAAAATTTCAACTGATGGAGAGGAGATTTTAAAAAATGATGATCCATCCTCATTAGCTTTTTTAAAACTTTTAGTACAAGCAAAAGCTTATAAAGACATCATTAATTTTATTGAGTTTAGTATTTCATTATCGGCTTCACTAACCTGGAGTTATGAATGTTTGATAACGTTACCAAATATAGAAGAAGAGGCGC
>JAIEMR010000111.1 GCA_019751935.1 Alphaproteobacteria bacterium | reverse complement strand
CGGTTAAACAACAAGCACCAGCACCGGCTCCTGCACCAGTTAAACAACAAGCACCAGCGCCGGCTCCTGCACCAGTTAAACAACAAGCACCAGCGCCTGCTAAGAAAGAAACTAAACCAGCGCCAAACGACCCAAAAAAGCACCAGCCTGTAAAAGCGTGATAAATGTTGAGGGAAAATTAAAAAGAAATAGGTACTATTTCCTAAGAAGCGCCAAAAAGATGAGATATAGAATCTGTTAAACGCTTAAAGAAACCGGCTTTTTCAACAGATACTGCTGCAACTAATGGAATCTCTATAGGTTTTGGTAAAGCGCTTGAGGTTATTATAATTTTTCCTACATTAGCTCCCTTTAAAATCGGTGCTTGAATGGGGGCCTCATATTGCAATTTTACCTTCATATCAGCGCGTCCAACGCGCGCTAAAGTAATAATGGCATCTTTTTCAACAGTAACGGGCACGATACTTTCTTTTCCATTCCAAATAGGAATTTGCTCAATGACTTGATCTGCTTTAAACAAATGATAATTTGCAAAAGTGCGCATTGCCCACGTGATTAGCTTAGTTGCTTCATCTGCACGTGCTTGCATAGAAGGCATGCCATTAATAACAAGGATGAAACGTTGACCTTCTTGAACGCAAGAGGCGACCATTCCAAAGCCTGCGATTTCCGTTTTTCCGGTTTTAATACCATCGCAGCCTATATTTTTGTAAAGCAAAGGATTCCGGTTCCCTTGTGTGATGCCACCATAAGTAAAATTCTTTTCTCCATAAAGATGATAGAATTCAGGGTGATCTTTTAAGGCATGGATAGCCATCGTAATCAAATCTTTAGCGGTTGTAAGATGCTGGGGATGAGGTAAGCCAGTTGCGTTTTTAAAAGTGGTATTCGTTGCGCCCATTTCATGGGCACACCTTGTCATTTCGGCTGCAAAAGCACTTTCACTGCCTGAAAGCCCTTCAGCCAGCACAATGCTAGCATCGTTGCCTGATTGTATAATGATACCTTTCAAGAGATCTTCGACTTTAACAACATCTTTAATGTTTAAAAACATACTTGAGCCTTCAACGCGCCATCCATTGCGACTGACTGTAATGGGGGTCTCTAAAGAAACGATTTTGTTTTTTATTTTTTCAATAGCTAAGTAAGCCGTCATGATTTTCGTCATAGACGAGGGGTGCATGGGCTCTTCGGCTCTTTTTTGTAAAAGAACAGTACCTGTTTGGTAATCAACTAACATCGCTTGTTTTGCCAAAACCTCAATATCCATTGGGATTGTGCTGTTTGGGAGTTCTGGTTTCACTGTATCAGCTACTGGCGTTACTGCGGCTGTCTTTTGGGACTCAGAGGCAGGAAGATTCTTTGTTTTTTTCTGAGCCACTACTTCGGATACGCACATTAAACAAACAAGTAGAATAAAAAGAAAGCGTTTTACCAAGATAAATCCCATCATTTTAATTTTTCACAATTATTGCATCAGTTTGACCCATTCCAGCAAGTTGATTTAAAGCAGTTTGTGCTTTTTTCTCATCCATAAAAGGGCCTAAGCGTACACTGTAAAGTTTTTGTCCTCCTGGGTGAATTGTTTCGATAACTTGTGCTGGATTATTATTTTGAACTTGAAGCATTAATTTTTCAGCATTTGCCTTTTGCACAAAGTCACCTCCAACCGAAACATAAGAAGGAACAGAAGAGACGGCTACAATTGACTTAGCTTGAGGGGAGGCAGCAGGTGCCATTGTTCCAGTCGCGGCCTTTGTTGTTCCTGGATTTACTTTTTCTAGTCCTTGTAGAAAATCATCCATCGAAGGAGGTGAAGCTGATTTAGTCTTTTGAGACAAGGCAGGAGCTTTGCCACTTAATGAGTCCGTTGGAACGATTGGTCCTTTTTCAAAAGATTCACGCCCATAACGTCCTTCAATTTCTTGATGATAAACTTCTAGCCAAGTTCTCCCCTTTTTATCTCTACCTGATTTATTGCCATGTTTTGCTAGATAATCTGCTAAAGCCTTACTTTCATTAACCAGTGACTGAACGCGCACTTTAACAACACCTTTTTGATAGGTGCCAAGGGCTTTAGCGGCACCCATCGAAAGGTCAATAATTCGGCCGTCATAAACAAACGGACCTCTATCATCAATCAGAACGATGACTGATTTTCCGGTTTTTATATCTGTAACCCTGACAATTGTGGGAAGAGGTAATGTTTTATGGGCTGCCGTCATCGCGTCTTGATTAAATATTTCACCATAAGGTTTTGGTTTTCCATGAAATCCTGGACCATACCAAGAAGCAAGACCAACCTCATCATATTCATAATGGTTTTGAGGATGATGCCAGGAACCTCTTACAAAATAAGGCTTGCAGGATTTGCAAACACCCGTCACATTCGTGCGATCACCAGATACACGACCGCCGCACCCTGTAAGGATTAAAAGAGCAAAAAAACAAAGAAAAGATTTTATCACAGGAGTTGTTTTTGAACCTCATCAAAGCTGATTACATTTTTAATGGGTCCTAACGTTGTTAAGGTTAACGGCGATTTAAATAACCTAGCCGATAAGTTTTTCAGATCTTCCTTGGTGACATCATTAATTGATTTAATAATTTCTGCCGAAGAAAGAGGGCGACCATAAATCAAAATGTGATTGGCAAGACGCTCGCAACGATTTGATGTGCTTTCAAGGCCCATCATTAAAGATGCTTTTAGCTGAGCTTTTGCTTTATTAATTTCTGTTTCATTAAGAGTTGATCCTAAAGTTTTGAGTTGTTCGCACACGACAGGGAAAAGTTCTTTAACTTCATCTTCGCCAGTCCCGGCATAGATTCCAAAGACCCCAGCATCTTTATAACTCGACATATAAGAATAAACGGTATAAACAAGACCCCGCTTTTCCCTTATTTCTTGAAACAAACGAGATGACATTCCGCCGCCTAATAAGGTTGAAAGAACAGATAAAGCATAATAGTCTTTATGACCATAAGGAACACCCTCAAAGCCAAGAAGTACGTGAACTTGTTCAAGGTCTTTGTTTTGTCGATAATCACCGCCTTTATAATGAGCCGGAGTGGGGGTGTGTGAACAATCAGACGTTAAGTTTGTAAATCCTTTTGAAACCATTTGAACCAAAGCGTTATGATCAATATTTCCAGCAGCTGAGAATACCATCTGCTTAGCGCCATAATGACGCTTCATGTAATTTTTCACGGTCTCTGGTTTAAGAGATTGAATAACATCAACCGTACCCAAAGTTGGCCATCCCATAGAATGTCCAGGAAAACAGGTTTCTTGGAAATAATCAAAAACAACATCATCTGGAGTATCATTAGATTGACCGATTTCTTGGATGATAACCGATTGTTCTTTTTGAAATTCTACTTCATCGAATGTTGAGTATTGAAGAATATCTGAGAGAATATCAACAGCCAACGAAACGTCTTCTTTTAAAATTCTGGCATAATAAGCAGTTGTTTCGCGCCCAGTATAGGCATTTAAATATCCACCAACAGCTTCAATTTCTTCGGCAATTTGTAATGCTGTACGGCGCTCTGTTCCCTTGAAAGCCATATGCTCTAGCATATGGGCAATGCCATTTATGTCTTTTGTTTCATTTCGCGTTCCGACATCAAGCCAAACACCTAATGAAACAGTTTCTACGCTGGGAATAAAGTCTGAAACAATACGAAGACCATTAGGTAGAACCGTTGACTGAATAGTCATAATTTTTTCCTTTTATTAAATTCACAATCAAAACTATCACAAAATAGATTAGAAGGTTAAGTCCTTGTCTTTGATCAAATGGTTGTTTAAGAATGAGAGCAAGTGTTTCAACTTAAGCGATTTCTGGTATGCGTTCTCTCAAAATTCTAATTCCCTTATTTCTTTTTTTAGGCATTGTTTATGCCTGGTATCACAAGCAACCAGCCTTAAGTTCTGATTCATCGTTATCAATTGTTGTTACAATTAAACCAATTCACAGCTTGGTTTCAGCGGTTTCTGAAGGAATTTTAGAGCCTAAACTCTTAATGGATAGAAATGCTTCCCCGCATACGCATTCTTTGTCTCCGGATGAAGTGCAAGTTTTACGGGGCGCCGACCTTGTTATTTGGGTAGGTGAAGTTTACGAAGCTCACATGAAGAGGATTCTTGAAAAAACAGTCCCTGTGCCAAAAATTTTTACTTTAAGTGATAAAGAAGGACTGACCCTTTATTCATACCGTGCGGAAAGTTTTTGGGAAGGGGAGTTTATGGAAGCTCATGAGCATTCACATAACTGTGATTGTGGCGCTTGTGATGATGTTCACTCAGAGCATGAGCATCATGGGCATTCTCATTCTCCTCACAGTATAGATGGACATTTATGGCTGGATCCTCATAATGCTATTATTATCGTAAACGAAGTTGCTAAAATATTAAGTCGTATCGATCCGTCTCATGCAGCGCACTACCAAGACAATGCAACAAAAACGATTGCAGAAATTAAACGCCTTGATGACAGGCTTCAAGAACGTTTGAAACCTATTAAAGGTAAACCCTATTTGCTTTATCATGATGCAATGCAATATTTTGATAAGCATTTTGGCACAAAAGCAATTGGGGCAATCACGGTAGAGCCTGGGCATCCTCCAAAGGCTCAGCATTTTATGAGATTAAAGACTTTGCTGGGCAACAAATCGTCCCCTTTTTATCCTGCTTGTATTTTCACGGAACCACAATTTGAAAATGACGTAAGTATTAACCTGGCTGAACAATTTTCTCTAAGGTATCATATGTTAGATTATTTGGGTCAGGACATTTCTTCTGGACCAAGGGCATATTTTGAAATTATGAACCAGATGGCTGATGATTTACTAAAGGGGTTATCCTAACATTGATACAAAAAAGTCTTGCTTTTATTGTGGCCCCTACCGTAGAGGCCGAAAGATATGCAAAGCAACTTAGTGAGGGGTTATCGTTAAACGATCCTTATCATGCTGATGTTCTCGTTGTGTTTGGAGGGGATGGTTTTATGCTTCATAGCCTTCACCAATTCCAGGTTTTGGGTAAGCCTGTGTATGGCATTAATTGCGGCACAGTTGGGTTTTTAATGAATGAAGCAAATATAAGCTCTAGAGCCGAGTTATTAGAAAGATTAGAAAGCGCTAAGACGACCCTTTTGCATCCACTGAAAATGAATGTTGAAGCTTGTGATGGAAAAACAAGCATTCATCATGCAATTAATGAAGTGTCTTTGCTGCGTCAAACGTCTCAAGCTGCACGGATTCGGATTTATATTAATGACATTATTAGATTAGAGAGTTTAGTTGGAGATGGTGTTATTCTGGCAACTCCTGCTGGAAGTACAGCTTATAACCTTTCGGCACGTGGGCCTATTTTGCCTCTTGATGCACAGCTTTTGGCATTAACTCCTCTTAGTGTTTTTCGTCCTCGTAATTGGCACGGGGCTTTACTTCCCAATACAGCTAAAGTTCGATTTGAAATTTTGGATGCTGATTTTAGAGGTGTTAGTGCTACAGCCGATGACAGGACAGTTTCGTCTGTGAAAATTGTTGACGTCTTTCAAGACATAAACGTAAGCTATAATCTTCTTTTTGACCCTGGTCATAACCTTGAAGAAAGAATATTGAGAGAGCAGTTCGAGTACTAAGCAGCAGCTCCTTGATTTTGAGGAGACGCATCATCGTATTTCTTCCATTCTGGAAGAGAGCGAATAATAACAAAAGCTCCCAAAGTAACAAGGCCAATAAAAATTCCAAGCGAGTAAAAAGTTCCATTATAGATATACCCTAAAAACTCTAGAGCAATGGCCATAATGATTAAACGCCCTACAGCTACCAAAGCTGCAGCTTTGCCTTTGTCTTCTGGAAATATACTCAAAGATACAGGATAGAGAATGTTAACAGGGAATACCATACCAAGAGTGTACCCAACCATAAGAACGGTAATGATCATTGGATGGTCAGGGATAAATATTCCGGTGAAAAGTAGGGAAAGGGCGCTTAGTGTGGTAATGATAGTTCCTGTTTTTAGGCATTTTCTGGGGCCATAACGTTTTAAAAACATTGGGCTAACTGTGCTAATAAGAGCAAAAGCACCAGCCGTTACGCCTTGATAAAACCCAAAGTGCTCTAATTTAACGCTCAAATCTTCCATGTATAAAATGGGTGAAATCCCTATAAAGACCCAATAACCTGAAATAGCTAAACAAACAGCAAAAACATACTTCATGAGTAACTTTGATTTCATTAAAGGAATGTATGAAACCAATGATAATTTAGCTGCTGGGTTGGGTTTATCATGGGGAAGCGTCCAATAACACAAACCAAATGAGACAATGCTAATGGCAAAAAGGATAAAGAAATTTCCTCGCCATCCATAATATAAATTAACGAAGCTACCGATCACAGGAGCCAATGCCATTGAAGATGCAATCAGGCCATTCATGGTTCCCATTAAGGATGCTTGACGTTCTAAGGGATAAACGTCGGCAATGACCACAAAGGCTAAGACGGCAGGACCGCTCATTCCAAGGCCTTGCAGTAGCCTTCCCAGAATTAAAATCCAAAAAGTTGGGGCAACGAGGCATAAAATGCTACCAGCAATGAAGATAACCAGACTGCCGAGAATAATAGGCCTTTTTCCATACCGATCGCCCAAAGGACCGACAAAAAGAGAGCTGGCGCAATAGCCCACAAAATTCATACTTAAGGTTAGCTGAACCATGAAGGGGGTAAGGCCAAAATGACGTTGCAGTTCTGGAAAGCTGGGAGTGAAAATATCAACTTCAGCGCCAGCTAGAATAATTGTGAAAATGATAGCTATCAGCAGTAACATTAGGACACGTAATAATATTTTTACAAAATTAAACCGTACAAAAACTATACGAGCTTAAAAACGGTAACGCCATAGTTAATTTCTTAGGGCTAGAAGTATTGTTTTGGTTTTTGGTTCTGGACGAATATGCCTTTTAAAACCCTCTTTATTTCTCCGCCTGATAGTCCTAGGCATCTTCAAATGAATTGAGTATATTTAATAGATCAAGTTCTCAAGCGATTGTTTTTTAAAAATGCCTCAGCATGGCCTTCCTATCCGAATTGCTCCTTCTCTTTTAGCGGCTGACCTTTTGAACCTTCAAAAAGAAATAGAGATGGTAACAAGTGCAGGTGCTGATTGGCTTCATCTTGATGTGATGGATGGTCATTTTGTGCCTAATTTAAGTTTTGGACCTGATTTTGTTCGTCAGATCAAGGCAGTTTCTTCTTTGCCAATTGATGTGCATTTGATGATAACGCCAACAGATGCTTTTATTGATGCGTTTGCCGCGGCGGGTGCAAGTTGTTTAACCATCCATCCTGAAGCAGGATATCACACACATCGAAGCTTGCAGAAAATTAAAGATCATGGCATTAAAGCCGGTATTGCTCTTAACCCAGGGACACCCATCGAGGTTGTTACGCCTCTTTTAAATATGTTGGATCTTATTTTGGTTATGACAGTCAATCCAGGGTTTGGGGGGCAAAATTTTCTTGCTGCACCTTTAGGCAAATTGAGAGAATTACGCGCGCTCATTGATGCAAAGAATTTACCAATTTTGTTGGAAGTTGATGGTGGTATCAATGATCATACAGCTTCTGATATTTTAAAAGCTGGAGCGGATGTATTGGTTGTTGGAAATTATATTTTTTCTAAAAATCATCCCACATCTGCAGAGGTTTATCGTTCGCGCATAGAATCTTTGGGCAAAAAATAAGCTTATGTTTAATCCCTTAAATTACCTTTATAAAGGTTTGCATAAGTTATTTAAGAAAAATCTTTTATATGGAATCTCATTATATGGGCGCTCAACGTCCGAGCTTATAACGATTCCAGCTGATCCTTGGCCTGGTCATTTTCAAATGGCACAAAGATTATTAGATGGATCTTTTCCAATTGATGGGCAATTAATTCCTTTAAAAGAGTGTTTATCATATTTGGCCTGGTCCAAAATATGCCCGCCAACTTTATTAAGTCGTTTGCATAGTTTCGAGTGGCTTAGGGATCTGAGAACAATCAACACAAATCCCAGCCGGAAATTTGCCAGAGAATTGGTGAGTCATTGGATTGATTACAATCACTCCATTACGAAAAAAAGTTGGTTAACGCCTGCTTGGAAAAATAGCATTACCGGAACTCGCCTTGCTAACTGGGTGGCGTTATATGATTTTTTTGGAGTGACGGCTAATGATTCTTTTCGTCAGGCATTTTTTAAAAGCTTAATCCGTCAGTACCGCTATTTGAGAAGAAATTACAGTATCAAAGAAGATCCTCTGGAGGCATTTTTGGCCTTAAAGGGATTGATTTTTTGCGCCTGTACTTTACCACGCCAAAACCACAGAATTCCCGGTTTTTTAAAAGATTTAGAGTTTGTTTTGAAAAAACAACTTTTACCTGATGGAGGGCATGTCAGTCGTTCTCCTTTAATTCAATTCATTCTCCTTCGAGATCTAATTGATCTGCGCCTTCTTCTAAAGGGCGCTGAACTTGAAGATCCGCCTTTTATGCAACAAGCCATTCATGCTATGGCCCCTCTGGTTAGGCTATTCCGCCATGGAGATGGTGGTTTAGCTAGCTTTATGGGAAATAATGACCCCTACAATATGGGAATTGGTGCGGATAATATTTCTCCTGGATCTGTGGATATGGCCTTATCTTTAGCTGATGTAAGAGGCCGCCCTCCTGGAAGAGCACCTTATACTGGGTTTGAAAGGTCTGCAAGCAAGGCAGGACTTGTTCTTTTAAATGTAAAGCCATCTTTATATGAACTTCCTCCATTTATGCGCAGCGAAGAACCGGGGATTAATATTCTTGATTTTGAATGGAGCTCGGGTCGTCAAAGGATCATTAATCGCTCTGATGCTGTGGTGCAGCTTGCAGATCATTCTTGGCTGCAAATCAAAGATATTGATGATGGGCAGCCTCACCTCAAGAGGCATAACAAAGATGGAAACGGTTATATTGAGGCAGAGCTTGAAAAAACGACTAATGGTTTAACTTATCGTCATAAACGGCAGCTTTATTTAGCCCCTGAGGAGGGGGATTTTAGAGGTCATGATACTTTGACGCTTTCGGAATCTTCAATGGGAGCTATTCGCTTTATCTTTTCCAATACGGTTGATATTGTCTCAGATACTCCTCAAAGAATTCGAATCCGAACTCGCCCCTCTGGCGAGAATGTGAGTCTCCAAAAGAAAATTAGACACTCTAGTCAAATTTGGCGTTTTATTGCCAGTGGATGTGAGAGCATTATCTGTCAAACTTCACCCGAAACAGGTTTATCTTATTTATTGCTTTTGACTCCTTTAGTTGCTGATAAAAGTCACATCCTCAAGTGGGCCTTTCGTTTAGAAGTTGGTGCAGTAGAGTAATTTGACGTATTTATACAAATTTTTAGAACTTTTTTAAAAAAAATGTAAATAATGATTGAACAAAATTCAATGAATAATTATAACTTTATGAAAATAGATTGTTTTTAAAAGGATTAGAAGATAATGACTGAATCTTTAACGCACGCTGAGTTACTTAATTATACCAGCCAGATTGTAGGAGCTTATGTCTCCAATCATTCGATTGCATTGGAAGAGATGCCGGCAGTCATTGCCAGGGTCTATCAAACTTTATCAGATGCGAATCGAAATCCAAGCAGTTTGAAGAGCAGGACTCCTTTGGTTCCAGCTGTGCCAATTGAAGAGTCAGTGACTGACGAATATATCGTTTGTCTTGAAGATGGCAAGAAGCTTCAAATGCTAAAGCGCCATCTGAACACTGTTTATAAAATGTCTTTGGATCAATATAAAGAACGCTGGGGATTGCCTATTGATTATCCAGTGGTTTCTCCCAATTATGCGAAAAGACGCAGTCAAATTGCTAAAAATACTGGCCTTGGTATCAATGGCCGTCGCCGCCGTAATTTAAAAGTTGTTGTTGGCCAAAACAATGATGATGGGCAAAATCAAATGGCAGTTTTAGCTCAAAAAAGCTAACAAATAGTCATTCTTATATTGAGAATCTGCTTTATCAAATTCGTTAAGGCAGATTCCTAAATCCATCTTTATTATATACAAAAAATAGTTTTGCTTTTATTTTGATATAAACTTTGAAATCTATTAAACAGCAAATCCAATAATGCCAAAAAGACTTTATATTAAAACCTATGGTTGTCAGATGAATGTTTATGATTCTGACAGAATGATTGATTTACTTAAACCTCTAGGATATGAGCTTACCGAAGAACCTTCAGAGGCCGATATTGCTATTTTGAATACTTGCCACATCAGAGAAAAAGCCGAACAAAAAGTTTACTCAGATCTAGGGCGCCTTAAGCAGCAACAAGATCAGCGCCGCCTTGATGGTAATGATATGTTGATTGGCGTTGGTGGATGCGTTGGTCAGGCAGAGGGCGCCGAGATTATTAAACAAGCGCCTTATGTAAGCATGGTCTTTGGCCCACAAACCTACCATCGTTTACCTGAAATGATCACGCAGCTTGTGCGTCAAAAAGATGCGAACAATAAAAAACGTCCCAAGGGCCTTGTGGATACAGATTTTCCCATCGAAAGTAAATTTGATAGCTTAACGCCTCCAACAACTTCACCTGCTTCGGCGTTTTTAGCAATCCAAGAGGGTTGTGATAAATTTTGTACTTTTTGTGTTGTTCCTTATACTAGAGGCGCTGAATTTTCAAGGCCAGCTTTAGAAATTATTGAAGATGCAAAGCGTCTGGTCGCTTTGGGGGCTCTTGAAATTACTTTGTTAGGGCAAAATGTGAATGCCTACCATGGGGCAGCGCTTTATGCCTCCGCGCATGGAAAAAACGAATGGGGCCTTGCAAGGTTAATACAAGAACTTTCTAATATCGATGGATTAAAACGCATCCGCTATACAACGTCCCACCCAAGGGATGTGGATCAAGACTTAATTGATGCGCATAGAGATATTCCTGGGTTAATGCCATTTATTCATCTTCCTGTCCAATCTGGTAGTGATCGTATTTTGGAGGCCATGAACCGTAAACATACTGCTAAGGACTATTTAAAAATTATTGAGCGCTTTAAAAAAGCCAGGGAAGACATCGCTTTTTCCTCTGATTTTATTATTGGTTTTCCAGGTGAAACAGAGGCAGATCATAAAGCAACTCTTGCGCTTATTGAAGAAGTAAGGTTCGGACAGGCTTATTCTTTTAAATACAGCATTCGTCCAGGAACACCAGCGGGCGCGATGGAGCTTCAGGTAGAAGAAAAAGTTAAATCAGATCGTCTGCAAGAATTACAACACTTGCTAGGTGAGCATCAATTGTCGTTTAATAAAAGTAAGATCGGAACAATTCAATCCGTTTTGTTTGATCGTAAAGCTAAACATGAAGGGCAAATGTTAGGTAAAACACCATATATGCAATCTGTCCCTATGATGATACCGGAAAGACTATTGGGCAAAATTGTGGACGTAAAGATTGAAGATGGTTACGCAGGGAGTCTGGCAGGATCTATCGTAACTGAGGAATATATTAATGGCATTAACCCTTCATACAACGTACAAGAGAGGGAAGTCTCAGTTTGAGTACTACATCAGAGCCGAATTACTTTTTAGAATTTAGGGATAATCATCTTTTATCGCAGTTGGTAGG
The DNA here is from genome assembly GCA_019751935.1 of Alphaproteobacteria bacterium. Lineage (GTDB taxonomy): Bacteria > Pseudomonadota > Alphaproteobacteria > Paracaedibacterales > CAIULA01 > CAIULA01. Next base: position 2,057 of record JAIEMR010000111.1, on the reverse strand, counting down.
GCCCCAAGATCGTTATCTTTTACAATTGGAACAACGCTTGGGCGTCACTTTAGCGCTTCGCGGTAATAGGGTTGCTATTAGTGGCAATGAGCCTGAAGTGACTTTTGCCAAAAACGCTCTTCAACATCTTTATAATGAACTTTCTAAAGGGCATATTGTTGAAATGTCAGAGGTTGATACAGCTATTATGTTGGCAACCACGAAATCGCCTGTCCCTAATGGCGATGCTCATCCACAGGAGCAAGAAGTATCAATTGCAACTAAAAAGAGAATCGTTTTTCCTCGCAGTCCAAGACAAGCTGAATATATCAAAGCCATGCAATCAAGTGATATGGTTTTTGGAATTGGCCCTGCTGGTACAGGAAAAACTTATCTAGCTGTAGCAACTGCTGTGTCACTTTTTTTAGCGGGAAAAATTGATCGTATTATTTTAACTCGGCCTGCGGTTGAAGCGGGTGAACACCTTGGGTTTTTGCCCGGTGATATGAAAGAGAAAGTGGATCCTTACCTAAGGCCTCTTTATGATGCCTTGAATGATATGCTTCCTCCTGATCAAGTTTTGAAACTTTTGAGTAATGGGGAAATTGAAGTTGCGCCTTTGGCATTTATGCGTGGACGTACCCTATCGAATGCATTTGTTATTTTGGACGAAGCGCAAAATACAACCGTCATGCAAATGAAAATGTTCTTAACACGCTTAGGCAGTCATTCGCGAATGGTTATTAATGGGGACATGACACAAATTGATTTACCTGGCGGTGTTACCTCGGGTCTTAATCAAGCTGTGACAGTTCTAAAGAATATTCGTGAAATTCATTTTACAATGTTTGATGAAAATGACGTTGTTCGTCATCCACTTGTTGGTAAAATCGTTCAGGCTTATGATCAATATACAAAGAAGACTTCATCATAAATCATGAGCCATGAAATTGCCCTACAAATTTCCCATGATCCGTGGCTTGCATGGTATACGATTGATGAATGGCAAGATCGTATTCAAAGCATTATCGAAGGAACTTTAAAAGCAATTAAATGGGGTCATTCTAGCGAGATCAGCGTGCTTTTAGCAGATGATGCTTATTCAAGAGAGCTTAATCATTCCTACCGCGGCAAAGACAGCCCAACAAATGTGCTTTCTTTTCCAGCACTGACCCGAGAAGAATTAGAAAAAGTATCCTATAAACAACCCCCAATTATATTAGGTGATATTGTGTTAGCGCTAGAAGTTGTGTTACAAGAGGCGGAAGAGCAGAAAAAACGCTTTTTGGACCACATTACACACCTCATTGTTCATGGCACCTTACATTTGCTTGGATATGATCATATAGAGGATACAGAGGCTGATGCAATGGAGGCTTTGGAGGTTTCTATTTTAGAAAATTTAGGCATTAGTGATCCTTATCAATAATGAAAAATCATAAATTTACACAACAAAGAGTACCCATACATAGCATGTGGCAATTTTTTAAAAATTTATCGCGAAAATTAAAAAAGAGTGACAGTGATAATAACTTAAGAGAAGCTCTAGAAGAACTTATTGAGGAAAGTATTGAGGAAGAATCCTCCATTGCTTCTGATGAACGGCAACTGCTTGGAAACGTTTTGAATCTTAGGGATTTAACGGCATATGACGTTATGATTCCAAGGGCAGACATCATTGCAGCCCCCATTACAGTTAATGCTACAGATTTAGTGGCGCAATTTGTCAAAACCGGGGTTACCAGATTACCAATTTATCGTGAGAATTTGGATCATGTCGTGGGCATGGTCCATATCAAAGATGTGCTTGGGTGGCTACAAAGTAAGAAAACGCTTAAAATCAATACGTTAATAAGAGAAGTTTTATTTATATCCCCTTCTATGCGCACCCTTGATCTTTTACTACAGATGCGTGAAACAGGCAGCAAAATGGCTATTGTGGTTGATGAATACGGCGGCGTGGATGGTCTTGTGACCTTTGCAAGCCTGATTGAGGAGATTATTGGTGACATCCAAGACGCTCATGATCTGGCGCCAACAAGTCATGTCTTAGTTAGAGCCGATGGTGCCGTTGTGGC
>JAIEMR010000004.1 GCA_019751935.1 Alphaproteobacteria bacterium | reverse complement strand
AATTCAGTTGGATCAACCTCTAAGGGCTGAAAAGAACTAGGTTTTTCTGTTTGTGAACGAAATGATATGTGTTCATTTGGAAGCGTGGTCTCGTAAAAAGGATCACTTCCCCAGTGTTTCGTCGCTACGCAGGGGCGAATGATCATTCCACAATAAGAAAACAAGACAATTATGGAAATGATTCTGCTGAGGATACTGTGTCTCATATCCATCTAATAATCATCATCAAATAATGTTATGGCTTTTATATATAGAAGTATTTTTATATATAGGGGCAAATTTTAGATTAACAAGGAGATTTTTCAAAATCTCTTCGCCTAGAAATTACTACTCACTTATGGCTGTTTCATTAATTAGAGCACATTGTAACTTTTGTGGGTTGGTTGTCAAAAGTTAGTTTTAGAGCCACAGGAGTTATGTTTTTTGATTTTCTTTGCTGGCTACAATAAGCTCGGGTATGCTAAAGATTGTTTATGAAAAAAATAATTAATGAGTTTTTGTTGTGTTGCAGTTGTTAAATCAGCAGCGTCGATATCATTTTTTTAAGTTTTTGCTTGTTGCTATGCTTCTTAGTGCATGTGCGGATAAAGAAGAAGCTTACACTGATCGTACAGTAGAAGAACTTTATAATACGGCAATGGATCGTTTCGAAGCCGGCAAGTATGAAAAAGCAGCAAAAGCTTTCGCTGAAGTTGAACGTCAGCATCCTTATTCGAATTGGGCATTAAAAGCACAGTTAATGTCAGCTTATTGTTATTATGAAGCAAAAAAATATGACGAAGCTATTGAGAACTTTAACGTCTTTATCCAATTACATCCGGGTCATCCAGAAGTTGCGTACGCGTTTTATATGCTTGGGCTTTGTCACTATGAACAGATTCCAATTATAGAACGAGACCAAAAACCATGCGAATTAGCATTGAAGGCTTTTCAAGAGGTTGTAAATCGTTTTCCATCCAGTCCATATGCGAAAGATGCTAAATTTAAAGTAGACCTTATTCTTGATCACTTGGCTGGTAAGGAAATGGATATTGGTCGTTATTATCAAAAACAAATAGCATATTTACCCGCAATCAATCGTTTTAAAGAGGTTGTTAGCAAATATCAAACGACATCACACGTGCCTGAGGCTTTGCATCGTATGATTGAATGTTATCTTGCTTTGGGACTCAGAAAAGAAGCACAAGAGGTTGCTGCAGTCTTAGGTCACAATTACCCTAATTCAGATTGGTATGCGGATGCATACAGTTTAATGAAAAACATGGTACCAGAAGCCCTGCAATAAGGGAAATTTGACATGCTAATGGGCATATCTATCCGTGATGTCGTCCTTATAGAGGCGCTTGATCTAGAGTTTCATGAAGGATTTAGTGCCTTAACAGGGGAAACAGGTGCGGGAAAATCAATTCTTTTAGATTCCTTGAGCTTGGCTTTGGGGATGCGAGGCGATACATCCCTTATCCGCCGTGGGGCTGAGCAGGCTGTTGTTTCAGCTGAATTTGATTTAAGTGCCCTTTCTAGCTCTCACCCTTTGTTGGTTTTATTAGAAGAACAAGGGTTTGACGTAAAAGATACCTCTTTAATTTTGAGACGTATTTTGCATCATAATAATAAGAGCCGAGCTCTTTTAAATGATCATCCAGTCAGCATTGGGCTTTTGCGGGAGATTGGTCAGTTAATTCTTGAAATACATGGCCAGTTTGATCATTTGATGAATGTGAATTTGCATCATAAAATTCTAGATAGTTTTGCAATTGGTCATAGCCCTGAAATGGAGGGCTTGTTGATCTTATTAGCCGATGCTTATAAAGCCTTAAAGAATGCAGAAGAAGAATTAACTCATCAACGCATTCTGCAAGAAGAAGCCATAAAAAAACAAGCTTATTACCAGCAGATTTTAAAAGATTTAGAAAAACTTTCTCCGAAAGAAGGGGAGGAGGAATCACTTTTACAAGAGCGCCAAGATATTGCTCATTATGGGAAGATTTCAGATGCTGTGCAAGAGGCGTTGACGGCTCTTAGAACACCTACAGATTTTCAAACAGCCTTATATTCAGTTCAGAAAAACTTAGAGCGCGTTAATGTCATTGGTCTAAAAGAATTAAAAGATGCGGCTGAAGCTTTGGATAGAGCCAGTATAGAACTGCAAGAGGCTTATGAGCTGCTTCGAGGGCTTTATGATCTAAACCAAGAAAGTTCACTGAAATTAAATACCATCGAAGAGCGCCTTTATGCCTTAAGGGCGGTTGCTCGTAAATATGGCCTTCAGCCTATAGAGCTTTATACGTCCCATCAACAGGCGCAGCTCGCCATTGAGACTTTGAGTGAAGGTGAGGGGCGTTTGCATTCATACGAAGTTGCAGTAACAAAATGCTTGAATGAGTATACTAGGTTAGCTGACAAGACCCATGAGATTCGCTTAGGGGCCGCAAAAGCTTTGAGCGAGCGAGTTATGGCAGAGTTGCCGAGTTTGAAGCTGGATCACGCAACGTTTCGAATTGATGTGAAAAAAGAAAATCAGCCGGGATCAAGAGGTTTTGATCATATTGAATTCTTAATAGCAGCTAACAAGGGACAAGAATTAGCTCCTCTAGCAAAAGCAGCCTCTGGCGGTGAAATGGCTCGTTTAATGCTGGCTTTAAAGGTGGTTCTTTCTCACCATGGCTATATATCGACGATTATTTTTGATGAAATAGACACTGGCGTTGGGGGGGCAGTGGCTGCTGCAATCGGTCAACGTCTCTCCCTTCTTGGGAAAAATGTCCAAGTGTTAGCAATTACACATTCCCCACAAGTTGCCGCATATGCACAGCATCATTTCCATGTTTGTAAAAAAGAACAGGAACATAAAATGGTAACTTTTGTGGATACTCTTAAGCAGGGTGATCGCTTGGAGGAAATTGCACGCATGCTTTCAGGTTCTACTGTCACAAATGAAGCAAGAGCAGCAGCACAGCAGCTTTTAGAGCGTTCGAATTCTAAGGTATGAGGAAAGAAACAAGAAGATTGGGAGGAATGTTCAATCTTCTTGTCTTTAGGTTGTTGTATTAGTGCGTTTGCTCAAAAGCAACTTTATAAAAATCATCAATATGAATTTCAAGTGCGTTGCAGAGCATGTAAAGAGCTGTTGCACTGATAGGGAAATACCCTTCTTCATAAGCTCTCAAAGCATGATGACTCCACTCAAGTGAAGTTGAAAGGTCAGATGGACTTATTTTTTTTAATTCTCTAATTTTTTGAATGGCTCTTCCAATCATAAAATCAGCATTTATATTGTGTTCTGGAAAATTTGTTTGTCTTGCGTACATTTTTTTCTCCTTTTATTACAGCGAGTTGAAATCTAATAGGTACGGTTAATGTCTTTTAAGTCTATGTGTTCGTAGGTTATGTTGTTAAAAGCAAAGCTATCTTCTGTTACTGGATAATTTTGTTTATTTGGATGTTGTGATAAGGGTTTACGGCAAGACTTATAAGGTATTTCTGTAACGATAAGGTCTTTGAAATTATCTTCTTCGGCATAAAACGCCCCTAGATTAATAAAGACCATAAGGTTATAAAGGACCGAAAACTTGTAAATTTGATTTTGTAACATTTTAGATTACCTCAAATTATGTATATATACGCATATTATGTTAACTAAATACCGCAATCTTTCAGCATTATCAATGAAAATTATGTAAATGTGCATAGGTAATTTTTACGGGGGTACCTTTTACGCAATTTTAAAAAAATCATGAAAATGACAGCTATATTATAGGGGGTATTTTTGTACTTGAACAAAATTCAATACTGTAGTAGCATGCACTAAGCGTAATTATTAATTATCTAAAACTAGGCAAAAAATCAAAATGCAATCGCTAAGCAAAAAAATTAAAGAGCGCATTCATGAAAAAGGCCTTTCAACGCATGCGCTTGAAAAAAAAGCTGGTTTAAAGCCAAGTGCAGTCCAGAACATTCTTTATGGACGTTCCAAAAATCCTAGCGTTACGATTATTAAGGCTATTGCTCATGCTTTGGGCTGTAAGATTACTGATCTTATAGATGAGGATATTGCGTCACCTTCAGCACATCAAACAAAGACCACTTTTTCTTCTTTACAAAATGCAGAAAGAGAAAAAATAAACTGGGATCAAAATCTTTATTTGCAATGTTTTCAAGAGGTTAATCTTCTTTTAGAGCAAGAAAAAGTAATTTTTTCTAGGGAAAAAATACTTGAAATTGCCGAAGAAATTTACACCTATTCTCAAGGAAATAATATGAAGGCACCAGATAAATATTTTTCTAAATGGCTTATAGATAAAACGAAAGAACAGCTTCCCTAGTTGACCAGTTTGTTCTCTCGTTTTTAAACAAGAGTATACTGTTATAAAAGGACATCCAGAATGAGAAGAATTTCTCTCTTTAGTAATCCAGTATCTTGTTTTTTTATTACGTTTTCATTCGTAGGTGTTGCTGGGCTTATCTCGATTGTCATTCTTTATTTTTCTCATTATAACACTTCAAAGCAAGACCTTCGTAGTGAAGCTAATCAGATAGAAGAAACGCTTTATGAAGTTTTTGGGCAAACAAACCAGTTAATGTTCCATATTGGCAAGCAGATCTCTGGGCTAGGAGAAAAAGATATTCAGAGCATTGCTAATATTATTGGCAAAGATAAAGATGAAAGTTTTAAATTTACGAACCCTCTAAATTGGATGAATCTTGGGTGGATAGGGCCGGATAACAAACTCTTTTTTGATTGGCATTCAGGGATTTGTCCAACCCCTGTTGATGTTTCTTCTTCACAATTACCAAAACAATACATGAAAGATCCTTGGAAACTTCATTTATCAAGAACAACTCTTAGTCTTACAAGTGGACTCCGTGAAATCCCAGGTGTTATGGGAATCACAGACGATAAGGGTGGATATTTGGGAGGTTTGAGCGTAGGATTTGGTCTTGCAGAGATTAATAGTAAAATACAAACGGCCCTTCGAAATACTCAAATTAGTTACATTATTCTTGATGAAAATATGCGGATCGTTTTGCAATCTCCAGGTAATGCCATAGATCCTGATAGCTCTTATTACAAAGATCTTCTTGAGGATATTTCTATTTTCTCTGGCCAGGAGGGAGCTTTTGAAAATCAAATAGGCTATAAGAATATTAAATACTCTTATTACAAAAAAGTTAGAAATTATCCTTTTTATATTTTGACGGGTTTTGATCAAAGAGTTCTTTATAAAGAATTTCAACTGCTCATTCTTCCTAGAATTATTGAGCTGTTAGCTTTAGGATTGCTATGTTCAATTCTTGTATATTTTTTCAGGCGCAACATGCTTTCGGTTGCTAGAACTTCAGAAAGAACTAAGGCTAACTTAATAAGACAAATGAAAAACGAAAAAGAAGAATCTTTGCAACAAATTATTATCTTTTCAGATATTTTATACAAATGTGCTCGTAAAGAAATTGATGTTACATTACCTCCAGCAAGACAGCTTGAGCTTATAGAAAGCATCTATAAGTCTGCAATTAGCCTTGATAGTTCAAAAAGAGATAGTCTCAATTTAACATATCTGAATGTTAATTCACTTATTTATGAATGCATTTCGGTTCAACTTCAGGCAGCTTTTATCAGAAATATAAGGATAAAATCGACTTTATGTTCAAATCTACCACCTCTCCTGGCGGACGAACTTCGATTTAAGCAGGTTATTTTGGGGTTAATTTCGCTTAGTTTTGAATATAGCCCAAAAGGTGGAGTTATAAAAATCTCTACTTCCCTTAAGATTGAGAATGACCAGGCTTACCTAATTGTCACTTTAGAAGACAACGGATTTGCTTTTGATGAAAAAGATATCCGTAGAATAAGTGAGCGATTTGAAAATGATGGGTCAAGAGCATTTGATGATGCGACTCGTTTAGATTTTCCGGTAATTGAAAAGTTTATAAAATTGCATCATGGCAGTTTTCATCTGGAACCAAAGGGGCCTGTTGGTAAAAACATAATTGTTACATTGCCTTTCAGAGACAAGGAGAAGGAAAAAACGTTGTACGAGCTTAACCGTCTCTCTGTAAATAACATTTGTAAATTTACAAGAATTGAAAAAGATGCCAATCAAGCGCCATTTCGATAAAATTTATAAGGCTACATTTTTTAACAATTTAGTAGCATCTAGGTCTTTTAAGATTTGGATTGCTTCTTGAGTATATTGTTGATGAGCTTCCGGAGTACCTAATTTTTTCTCAATTTTTGCTAGCTCTAAAAGGACCTCAGCTTTTCCTATAAGATCATGATCATTGCCATAAATGTCTACGGCTTTTTTATAAGCATCAGATGCTTTTTGATAATCATTTTTTGCAAACTCTAACTCTCCAATACCCGTCATTATGCGGGCAAGATTACAACTTTCACCTGAGTTTTTAAATATGGTCTCTGCTTGATTGTAAAGAACATAGGCCTTTTGATAATGACCTCTTAAAGTTTCTAATTTTGCAATTTCACTTAAAATTTTTGCTTCATATATGCTGTTTTCTTTAAATTTTAAAAGTGTTAAAGCGCGTTGATAGGCAATAGAGGCTTGGTCAAAGTGATTTAAGTTTCTAGCAAGATTAGCAATTTCTCTCCAGGCTGTAGCTTGCATTAAGGTATCTCTTAATATATTAGAAAGATTTAATGCTCTGTTTAAATGAGTTTGTGCTTGTTCATTTTTACCTGTTTTCATCTTAATTTGACCAAAAGAAAGATGAGCTTGGGCCTCTTCAAGTTGATTACCTGTTTCCTGGGCTGTTATAAGTGCTTGATTATAATATTGTTCCGCTAGATCATAATTCCCAAGCTTTTTTTCTATATCTCCCATGAATCTTAAAACTCTGATTTTGGGATAAGGTGTTGACATCTCTTGAAAAACGTTGAGAGCTTGTTGGTAGAAGATTTTAGCTTGTTTATAGTGACTGAGCATGAATTCAAGATATCCAAATCCTTCTAAAACCAGAGCCTCTCCATAACGATTATTTAACCCTTTATAAATAGAAAGTGAGCTACCCAGATACAATTTAGCATTGTCGTATTTATTAAGAGCAATATCCGCAAGGGCCAAATATAATAAAGATTCTGCTTCTTGTTGTCTGTCTTTAATGTGACGAGATATATCATGAGATTGCTCAAAGGCACCTCTAGCTTCTCTAAAATTACTACATGAGTTTTCCATTTTTCCTAAAGTTCTGATGACTTCGGCCTCTCCTCTTAGGTATTTATTCTTTTTAAAGAGAGAGAGAGATTGTTCACAAGAATTGAGAGCTTGTCCCCAGTTTCCTAACGTTGCATCTAATTTGCACATTCCCAGCAAGGCTTTACCTTCTGCTTGTGGATCTCCTATTTGTTTTGCAATCAAAAAACACTCTTCAAGAGAACTTCTAGATTTTTCGTATTTACTTAATTTAAGTTCAAGTTCTCCAAGTCCATATAAAGCTCTCGTTTCTCCTCTAAGATATCCAACTTTTTTGAAAAGGATAAGAGCTTCATTATATTGTGTTCGAGCATTGTGAAAGTTTCCAAGCGTCACATTTAAATCTGCAAGGCCTAGTAATACTCTTGCTTCTCCATTAGGAAAATTAGATTCTCTGCATAAAACGAGAGCTCTTTCAAATATTGTTTGCGCTTTGTTATAGTCACCAGCAATACTACTTATGCCTCCAAGAGCTTGAAGCGAAAGTCCAAGGCTTGTTTTTTCACTTATTATTTCACAAAGTCTTGCAGATTCTTCAAAATAATAAGTAGCTTGGTCAATGTCTCCCTCTTTAAAGTTTATGGCTCCAAGACCCCACAGTGCATAAGCTTCAGACCAACGATCACCAATTTCTTTTGCAAGGATAGCACCCTCTTCAAAAAAGCCCCGAGGAGTATCTGGATTCCCTCTAACTAACTCAATATGACCTTTTTCTGACAAAACTTTGCTCTGAAATTCACGGTCACCCAGTTTTTTAAAAATAACGTAAGCTTGATCCAAGAAATCACGGCTTTCGTCATAGGAGCTTAAGTGGCTTTCTAATAAAGCTAATCCATACAAAGTTTTAGCCTTTGCCAGCCCATCATTAATTTCTGTAAAACCTTCTAAAGCTCGCATATAGAAAGTTCTGGCTTCCTCAAGACTTCCTACCATTCTCTTAACATTAGCAAGACCTAAATAAGCACAAGAAATCACACGTTTACTTTTTATTTTTTTCGCAATATTAAGGGCAAGGTTAAAATTTCTCTCAGCTTCATCATAGTAGTTTGTATAATGCTCTAGAGTACCAAGGCCAATATAGGCATCTGCTTCTCCCTTTTCATGATTAATCAGTCTAGAAATTGTGATGGCTTGTTGATAGGCGGCTAGTGCTCCCTGAAAATCGCCTAATTTTCTTTTTAACGATCCAATTTCTGTCCAGATTTTATGCTCGCCAAACGGCGATTTAATGGTCTGATAGATTTCGATAGCTCTATCGAATGCTTTTTTTGCCTTATCGTAATCTGCCAGGTATTTATGCAGTATTCCGCACCAGTAAAGAGCGTAAGCCTCTTCCCAGGGGGCATTGATTTGCCTGCTCATATTAAGAGCTTCCTCAAATAGGTGAATCGCTTTGTGATTATTACCAATTTTAAATTCTAATGTTCCAAGGCCAATTAAAGATTTTATAATTCCTCTTGGTTCTTTGACTTCTTTGAAAAGAGTGAGGCTTTGCTCATAAACAACTCGCGCTTGATCATAGTGTCCAATTTTTACTTCTACATCACCTAACCCTCTTAAAACTTTGGCCTCTCCTCTGCGATCTCCAATTTGTTTAAAAAATGTTAAACTTCTTCCGTAAAGTTTTTTAGCTTCTTGATGATTTTCTTTTGCGCATTCAATATGGGCTACTCCTCGAAGCGAAAAAGCTTCTCCTCTTCGGTAACCAATTCGTCCAAAAATAGAAAGAGCTTCTGTGTAAAACCCAGAAGCTTTGTCAAAGTTGCCAATAATTCGCTCTTTATCACCCATATCCCGTAAGACTTGAGCTTCACCTTTAGCGTTTTTAAGTGCTTTAAAAAGACTTAAGGCCTGATTATAGTCTGCCGTTGCACGATCATATTGTCCTGTATGGTAATTGATCTTTCCAAGTTCTCTGTAAACAAATGCTAATCCAAATTTATCTTCCGCTTTTTTAAAGTTCTCTAAGCATATAAGGAGGAGTTCTTTAGCTTCTGTTGTGTGGTTCATAAGAGTTCGAAGAGACGCAAGTCTCAGAGCCGCATAAGCTTCGGATACTGATTCATCTGAATTTTTAAAAAGTATGCGTGCTTGTGTATAAAGTTCAAAAGCCTCTTCTATTTTCTCCGCAATTCTTAATTTCTCAGCAAGGGAAAATAGCCTTTTACCTTCTAATCCATCTTCGCTTTCCTTTTTAAGAGGGGGGGTGAAAATTTCCATTTCAGGTTGATAATCCACTTGAAAGGGCGAGGTGACGAAATCAGGTACACTTGTATTATCAGTAGAAGATTTTTTCTCGTTCAGCGATGAAGAGGTTGAGGGGGTGAGTTTTAAATTGTCTTGAGAGGAGTCTTTCATGAAATACGATAAGCCTAAGGCAATAAGAATAGAGGCTCCAATGTAGGGGATAAAAAAGACGTAGATTCTTTTTTTCCCTTGTTCATTTTTATGATCTGCCCAAATCAAAAACAAACATAGAAAAAGATTGAGGATAAAAAAAGGAAGATAAGGGTAATTTTTAAAGAAAGCCAAAGCCCAGTTCATAGTGACGATCTTTCTTAAGGTTCTAAAGTTTCTAAAAATAGCACTGTAATTGACAAATAGAAATAAAATTTGCTTTCAATTAGCTATGTGTATGAAAAAAAATAATATTTTTCTAAACGTAGTTGAATTGTCATGATTTTCTCTTCTTTTTAAGGATAAATTTTAGTGTATTTACTGAGACAATGAGTTTTTTTGTGCTCTGGATGGACCTTAAGTTTTCTGACAAGAAAGCCAAAGTTGTAGTATACTAGCTCATTATAACAAAAAAGATATCACAACAAATGAATCCAGAAATTATTGGCTTACTTGCAGGAAGTCTCACAACTCTTTCGTTTCTTCCCCAGGTTATTCACGTTTTTAAAACTCGCTCCACAAAAGATATTTCTCTTGGCATGTATCTTTTGTTTTGTGGTGGTGTTGTTTTATGGATTGCATATAGTTATTTAATTGATTCTATTTCCGTATTTATAGCCAATATTGTAACGTTGCTTCTTTCTGGATCTATTTTAGTCATGAAGCTTATTTTTAAGCGTTAGCTGTTTTTTTAATTTTAGATATATTTACCAACCAATTAGAATAGCCCCTTTAAACGTAGATTCCACAAACATTTTTGTATCTTCAGACTGATATAGATCCACAAACTTTTTAATTTCAGGCAAGTTTTCGTCTCCTTGCTTTACAACGATAAGATTTGTGTATGGAGAATCAGCAGTCTCTTTATAAATAGCGGATTTTACATCTATTTTAGCTAAAAAGACCCAGTCTGTATTGATTACAGCGGCATCCAAATCATCAAGAGAGCGAGGGAGAAGGGGAGCGTCTAGTTCAATGATCTCTAATCCTTTAGAGTTAGTGATATCAAGAAGTGTAGGATGCTCTTTGTTTTTGAGCTCAATCAAACCTGCTTTTTTCAAAAGAAGGAGCGCCCGGCTTGAGTTTGTCGGATCGTTAGGAATGCCAATTTTTGTTTTGTTATTTATTTGTTCAAGAGATTTAATTTTATTTGAATAAATTCCCATGGGCATTAAGACGCTTTTCGCTATGCTTTGAATTTTGTATTTCCGACTTGCAATTTGCTCGTCAAGAAAAGGCTTATGCTGGTAGCAGTTAATTTGAATATCGCCTTCTGCAAGGGCAGCGTTAGGCAATATAAAATCATCAAACTCAACAATATTAATATTGAGCCCGTTTTCCTTAGCTTTTTTGCGGACATGCTCAATAATCATAGCGTGAGGGCCTGAGGTTACCCCTATTTTAAGGCTAGGCATTGAAGATGATGGGTTATTTTTAAAATAAAAAATTGTAAAAACAGCAAGGACTGCGATCAGGATAAAAATGTAACTCTTTTTCATACAAGGCTCTTTAAGTTCGAGAGATAATTATTTAGGCACAGGGTCTTTTTGACAAGTTGCTTTTTTGGAAATTTCTTGCAAGCGTTCCTTTTGCTTTGCGTCTAGTGGCTCTTTTTGAAGAATCGTAACTTGCTCACAAGCAGGCTTCATTTTATTCAAACTTACCAAAGATTCAGCCAAACCAAGTCTGCACTCAACCATCACAGGTTCTTCCAGTTTATGAGCCAGTGCGGTTTGGTAAGCAGTTTCTGCCCTAGCAAAATCTCCAAGTTTTCTAAAGATATCACCTAAGTGGAATTGGGCTTTTGGAGTATAAGAATCTGCCGGATAGTCTTTGATTAACTGCTCAAAAGCTTCTTTTGCTTTTTCCAGTTCATTATTTGATAAAAGTCCAAAAGCTAGATTATATTGAGCTGTTCCTGGAGTATCTGGCAACGCTGGTGCTTTTTCATTAGCTTCTTTAGTTGCTTTAGCTTCTTCAGCTGTTCGTGCACCTTGAAGGTCCTGCTTTGCTTTTTCTAGAACTGAAAGACGAATCTCTATTGCGTCTAGGCGTTTATTTACAGTATCGGTAGGCTGAGTTTGTGCTTGAACTGGGGGAAAAGTGATTGGATCTGGAGTTGTATTGCTGACTGTTTGCTCTGTTTCCTTATCTGCCTCAGCTGCAAGTTGTGCATTTAATTCCTCCACAGCTTTGTGAAGCTGCACTTCTAGCTTTCGAACATTCTCTTCTAACGCCATAACTTTAGAATTTTCACTGGCCTGAAGGTAGGTGGCTGTCAACAAGGTTGCGCTGATAGCAAAAACAATTTTTCTCATGAATCTTTCCTTAGCTAAGGTTTGACAAAAATCTCTGTGCACGTTTCGATAGTTTTGTAGAGTTTGTTGCGAAAAACTCTTTTGACTCAACATTATCCAACAACACCCCATGATCTAAAAACAAAACCCGGTTTGAGGCCCGCTCTGCTAGACGAACTTCATGCGTTACAAGAATAATAACTCTTTTAGAATCTTGCAAGCTACAGATAATTTCACCTACTTCTTTTACCATTTCAGGATCTAGGGCTGAGGTTGGCTCATCAAATAAAAGAAGAGGGGGATCTAACATTAAAGCTCTAGCTATTGCAATGCGCTGTTTTTGGCCGCCTGAAATTTCACCTGGAAAACGTTTTTCTTTGCCGCTTAGTGAAAATTGTTTCAAAAGATGATGTGCTTTTTGGATTGCTTCTTCTCTCGGTATTCCTTGAGAAACAGGAGCAAGAATTAAATTTTCGAGGATTGTTAAATGAGGGAAAAGATGAAACGCTTGAAAGACTAGCCCAATTTCTCCATGCGATAACTCCTTTAAATCCTGACCACTAAATTGGACATTACCAGAAGAAATAGGCGTTAATTGCGCAAGACACCTGAGTAATGTTGTTTTGCCGCTGCCAGATGGTCCAATAACTGCAGTAATTTCCCCACGCTTTGCGATAAAGCTAAGGTTTTTAAGGATTTCACCATTTCCAGCTTTTTTGACAAGATTATTAACGTTAAGCATAACTGAGCTTCTTTTCTAGTTTTTTAGCAAAAAAACTAATGATCATTACCATTAAGAAATAAAGAAGAGCTGCAACAAGGAGGGGTTCAAAATAAAGAAACTTTTCAGACGCTACCACTTGAGCTCGCCTTAAAAGGTCGGTCTCACCAATAATAGAGACCAAAGCAGATTCCTTTAACAAATTGACCATTTCATTAACCAGAGCTGGCAATATATTTCGTAAAGCCTGAGGAAGAATTATTTTTCGTAAAGCTATCTTATAAGGAATTCCTAAAACCTTGGCTGCATCCCATTGTCCTTTATCAATAGCTCCAATTCCGGCTCTGATAATTTCTGAACTATAAGCGGCTGAGTTTAGTGAGAATGCAATGACTCCAGCCTCAAAAGCTGAAATGGGATAACCTATCAATTGTGGTGTTGCAAAAAAGATAAGGCTTAACTGAACTAATAAGGGAGTCCCTCTGAAAATGGAGGTATAAGCGTCAGCTATTTTTTTTAAAGTCCAAAATTGTGAGATTTTGCATAGAGCTAATCCCACTCCAAGAGGCAGCCCACATAAAAGGGAAAGGACTGTGAACTTTAACGTAACGCCAATGCCGGCTAAAATAAAAGGAATAGATGGAATAATATCTGTAAAATGCAGCATGATGAAAGCTTATTGCCCCTTTTCTGTCCATTTATCTTGCAATTTTTTCAAAGTACCATTGGCTTCAAATTTTTTGATAATAGTATTGATTTTCTCTGTTAAAGGCGATTTTTTTGGCAATGCAATTGCATAAACTGCTTCAGTTTTAGGAAGAGGAATAAGTTTAAAGTTTGGATGATTTTTTACTATATCTTCTCCCTCTGCGATACCAAGAACAAGGGCGTCTAATCTGCCTGATTTAAAATCTTGAATAAGATCAGGGATTTTTGATAATGAACGAAGCGTTAGGTTTGAAATGGTGGGTTGCCATTCATCTTTAATCATTTTTTCATATGTTGATCCCATTTGTGCGCCAACATTTTTTCCTGTAAGATCGCTGGTTTTTTGAATGGTGGAGGTAGATGAGACTAGCATCACAGAAATAGTCTTATGGTGTGGGGTTGCAAAATCAACTTTCTCTTTGCGTTCCGGCGTTGCTGATATGCCTGAGATGGCCAGGTCAACTCTTTCTGTTTGTAAGGCTCCAATAATGGAATCAAAAGACATATCTTTGATGGTTACAGAATAATTTAACTCTTTTGCAATTGCGCGTATTAAGTCAATTTCCATCCCTACGATTTCACCATCTTTAAAAAATTCAAGAGGGGGATAGTCGGCAGAGGTTGCAACGATGAGATCGTTTTCTTTTTTATCCTTGCAGCCAAAGAGGGCGAGGCATAAAAAAAGAGATGTTAGAATCTGTTTCATTTTTAAGAACTTTTTAACTAAAGTTTGCCATTAATAAAGATAGTAGAGGGTTTTGTAATCATTCGCAATCCTTTTCTGCATAAAAATGCAAATTAATGCATATTATGAGGGAGTATGTCAAAAGACAGAATATTTTGGTTATGCAAAAACTACGTTAAGATAATAAAATCACTGCATTTACT
>JAIEMR010000061.1 GCA_019751935.1 Alphaproteobacteria bacterium | reverse complement strand
GGGGGCACTACAGTTCCCCTTACCTTAGAGCAAAACCCTAACCTTGGGGACTAAGGGGTCAAGGAGTCCGAAAACAAAAGCACAATCGATTAGGTTTCCAAATTTTAAAAAAGACAGAGAAGAGAAGAAGAGGCAAGGAAAAGAGAAGAAAAGATGAAAAGAACTAAAAAGAGACCCATTTTCTGGATCGCCACGCTCAGAGTGACGCAGTTTTCCTCGTCATGACAAGGAACATCGTTCCGTGGCAATCTGCGTAACTTGAAATGTTTTGAGCATAGAAGAATTTTACAAAAGCTTAGAAGAGTTCTATATAGAGGCTTTTTGCAAGGATCGGCTTGAAATCGCTTTGAAAGTTAGGCAATTGCAGGCCAAGATTACAGGATTGATTCCTTTAAAATCTAGGAAAATTCCTAAATTATCAGAGCTCACTGACGCTGAAATTGATGAATTTGTGAAAGAATGCGGGGAAACCGCTTAAAGCCCATTCCCCGCACACTACATTCGCTGATAATCTTATGAAGCCTTTTCAAGAGAATCATCTGCACTTGATGAAACTTTTGGCGCTGAGCTTGCCTTTACAACGCCCACCATCGCTGCCCGTAATAACCGATCATGCATGATATAGCCATCTTGAAGGACCTGAGCCACGTGACCAACTGGATGTTCATTGTGCTCAACCTCAAACATGGCTTGATGATAATTAGGATCAAATTTCTCACCAAGAGGGGATATTTTCTTAATCCCATGCTTTTGGAAAACACTCAGCATTTCTTTTGCTGTCATTTCAACGCCGCTTATCAAAGACTTAATATTAGGCGCCATATCTTCTGTTACAGGGCAACTTTCAAGAGCGCGCTGCAGGTTATCTACAATTGAAACCATTTCGCGTCCGAAGTTAACTGCTCCATATTTTAAAGCGTCTTCTTTTTCACGCTGAGCTCGGCGTCTTAAATTCTCACCTTCGGCCAAAGCCCTCAGCCAATTATCTTTCATTTCAGCCAATTGCTTTTCCATTTCTAAAAGCTTAGCTTCTGGAGTCTCTGGGGCCTCAACAAACGAACTTTGAACCTGTTTTTCTTCGGTTAACACTTCCCCTTCAGAAATTGTTTTGTCATCATTTAATGTCTGATCGTGCATAAAAATCTCCACAAAGGAATTACTCAAAAGATATTCTATATTTTTTCTGTATTATACTAGGGAATGTTTTTTATGCAACATAACGAATGATACAAGCTTAATTTCTCGCTAAACGACGCATTTATTTAATCAAAAGATTCGATGAGGCTGTCCATTACTCTTCAGCAACGACTCCTTCGTCTTCTTCAGCTTCTCTAGCCCAATCAATAGCACTTGGGCTACCCATATCTTTGGCTTTATTTTTTAATTTTACGATATCTGCACTTTTTTCTTTGTTATTGATTGATTGAATGTCTCTCAAAAAGTTGCTCAACTTCCACACGTCTTCACCGCTTAACGTATCCATCATATTCATCCATCCCAAAGCTTCTTTAGCTCTATCTGAGCCAGAAAGATTACCCACCATAAAAGGAGCCTCTCTATAAGCTTTAGACATTTGATCAAATTCTGAGAAATCAGCTTTTCTTGCTCGCGCAATCAAAGCTTCATATGCTGACACTGCATCAGGAATCATTCCACTTTTAGACTCATGAAAATATAGTGCAAACCTAGAGAGAGCCTGATCTTTATCCTTCCATTCAGTAATGACCCCCATTACAGCTGTTTTTGTTCCTACACTAACAGCCTCATCAAGTAAGTCCACTAACGTAATAGATAAAGCACTTGCTACATTTAAATAAAAAACCAAAAATGCAAATATAATTTTTTTGAATATCATGATTAATTGCCCTTAAAAGAATATACTCACTTAATATATACTGACAAATGAATAGCTTTCAACATTATTTTAATGAAGAATATCGGGGAGCGAAACCAAATCTCCAGCACGATGCAGAGCTGCTCCTACTAAAAATTGAGGGCGATAGGGTGAGAATCTTTTCCCGTCATCACCAATTCTTACATTAACACCATCCGCTTGACGGTCATCAAAACCACGTCTATCTCGAGAATTTTCCCATTCTATCCCCCCAGATGAGACTATTAACAAACGAGTCCTACGTTCCCGAACATTCGTAAGAACTTGATTGGTTAACAGATCATCCACATTATTAATTTGCTGCACGAATGCATAAGAGAAAAGAGATAAAGTATCGCTGCAATTGCGGCAAGGATCTCTTGTAGAGTAAAGCGTAATTACTATGAATTTTATATTATTCGCTACTAATCCACCACCTCCTAATTCGGCATTAATTTGACCTATTATGCCTTGAAGAATGTTCTGAAAGCGTAAAGTTAAATAAAGCATAAGCCATTGCTCACTATGATAATAAGCTTGAGAAGAAAGATCTTTTACAATATCACCTTCCGCAAAATCGACTATAGTATTTGCACCAGCCACTTCAAAAGCTGGGGGATGAGCAGGAAGATCAGCTTTTTGAGCCTCTGTCAAAGGAGCCTTCAAACATATTTCCTGCCTGTGCCAATCCATAAACCTATGACCTTCCAATACTGGTAACCTCCTATTGAACAATCGGTAAAATGTTTCTCTGAAGGTGCTACGTTCGTCCACTATGTCATCCATACCTAAAATTCTGTAATTTAAGCCGGCCTGGTCAAGAATCGGACTATTATCTGGCTTAAAACCTACTTCGCTACCATGCACGGCTCCACTTCTAAACACGGCAATTCTATAAGTGTCATAAGCTGCCGCTCCATCGACAAAACGTATCCAATCCGTTTTCTCTGCTAGCGCCCCCCCATTTTCATATATAATTGATATTTTTGCCATTGCACGATTTCGAGCCGGCTCTTCAGAAGATAGGGCCAGCGCCCCATCATTGGCATGCATTCCATCTATATCCACCCGAAAATTCCGATTGATCTCTAAATTACCGCCACCAGCAACAGGCAACGTAAAATGTATGTTAGTATTCGCTCTTCACCGCCATCCTGTCTCGTATTGAGCAGCAAAGGTTGGAGTGATAAAAATTAACAGACAAATAAGGAAAAAACGCACCATAATACCTCATAAAAACTCATCACTTGTTAAAGTGTTCAAGAAATTATGGGATTTTGCAACCTTAAGATTTGTAGAGAAAAATTGATCAAGGCAAACTTTGACTAATCGACCAAATCATTTCTTTTTGTATAAACACCGATAGCTGAGGCTATAGACAAGGCAATAAGCCAAAAGGCAGGAGCCATTTTCGTTCCCGTATAATCAATTAAAAACGATCCCATCAAAGGAGCCGTTCCACCAAAAACAGCTTGCCCAATAGTCACACTTAAAGCAACGCCCGAATATCGGCAGTTTGTGGGAAAAAAGCGCGCAATATAGGGCATATAACAACAATTCATAACAGTTCCCGCCATAACCAAAATGATTATAAAAAAGGCAATGTTAATAGTGTGAAGCTCTGTTTGACTGATTAGATAGAACGCCGGCAATGAAAAAATAGCAATCAATATAGTTCCTAATTGCATTTGCTTTTGAAAACCAATTTTATCTGCAAGCCTTCCTGTAAACAGGATAAGAGCTCCGCAAGTGATCATTGATAACATATTGAACAGCATACATTGAGAATCAGAATAACCTACTTCTTTAAAAAGCTGATTGCCAAATATGCTAGAAAGGTACAAAGGCATCAAATCTAGACCAGCAATCAAAATTGCCAAAAAAAGATGTTTTTTATGATTTGTTAAGAGCTCTCTCCATGGAGATAACAAGAGGCTTTGTTGTTGCTTTGCTTTTAAAAAATCTTCCGTTTCTGAAATTTCTCGTCTGAATAAATATATAAAAAACGCAAAAACTCCGCCCACTAGGAACGGTATTCTCCAAGCCCAAGTTGGCATCGTTTCCATAGACACAAAGGCTCCAACGGCTGTTGCTAGAACGGCCCCAAAAACTCCAGCTGAAATTAATATTCCGCTTCTTGTGCCAAGTCTAGATTTTATAGAAGTTTCAGCATTGTACAGGTTAACCCCTGTAAATTCTCCTCCCCATAAAAGTCCCTGCAAAAGCCTGAAAACAATAAGCAAAATAGGTGCCATTATTCCCAAAGTTTGATATGTGGGAGTGAGCCCAATGCCAATTGTTGGAATCCCAACCAACATAATCGACCATAAGAGAGGTTTTTTTCTGCCGTATTTGTCACCAATAAAACCAAAAATTATAGCGCCTATTGGCCTTGCTAAAAAGCCAGCAGCAAAAGCACCAAACGATACAAGTAACTCAATAGAATGAGAAGACGAAGGGAAAAATATAGGAGCCAGCATGACTGCAAAGAAGCCATATAGAGTGGTGTCAAAGCACTCTACAATATGGCCTGCTGTAACGGCCCAATTTAAAGTTTTAGTCTGGCTCATAATATATTTTTATACCCATTGCATTGGCATATTGTTCAAAGAATATCCTAAATATATCAATGTTTCTTTGCATGGAGGGGCTTGCGCTTGCCTTTGTGCAAAAATACGTTCTTGAAATAGGACCATCAATTTGTGGTAAAACACGAATAAGATTGGGGCCATAGTACTGTGAAGACTCAACAGCAGCAGAACATATTCCAATGCCCGCCGATGCAGCCAAAAAAAGTGCCGTCGTCGAATTGATCGTTAGGGTTGGGGTCAATTTTGGCAAACCCCACTTTCCCTTTAGATGCCAATTGATATCCTCAAAATAACTAAACTCATGCTCACCATAACCCATGATTGAATGGCCAGCTAAATCTTCCGGGGTTTTAGGAATCCCCATTCTTTCAAGATATTCTTTGCTAGCAAAAAGTCCATGATGATAAGCAATATGCCATTTTTTGATAAGATTTGGGTTGTTCCCCATAGGCCTTAACAAAATATCCGCACTGTTTTCAGTTTGTTTAGAAAGAAGGTCCTCCGCAATAATGTTCACTTTTAAATTAGGATATTTAGAGTGAAAATCTTTAATGCTCTGCATAGACCAAGAATACGCAATCGCACTGGTCATCGAAACAACGATTGTTCCCTCAATTAAATCACTATCTGAATGCTTTGCTTTGTTAAGACCCTCTTCAAAAGCCTTTACCATCCTTGCTGCATAGGGAATAAACTTCTTTCCCGCTTCAGTAAAAGACGAGTTTTGCTTTCGCCTATCGATTAGCTTTAAGCCCGTTTCCGTCTCTAATTCACTGATATGCGACCACATTGTCGAACGGGGAATTCCAATAATCTTGTAACCACCGAAATCACAGTCGTTCTCAGCAAGGAATAAAAATGTTTTTAAGGCTTTTATTTTCATAAACAATACTAAGAAGAGTAAAAAGGCGCATCGTTATTTAATATCAAAAAAATAGGTTACTTGCATTAGGAATTTAATCAATCTTCAAATTTTATTGAAAATTTTCGTTGTTTTTTATCCAGTTTTAGGATATTTGTAAAATGGATTAAGGGTTATTTCCATATTCTGTGGTTCTTTGAATTAGAATAAAGGCACACAAGGTGTTTCAAAAAGCCGGTCAGGCGTTTGAGGGGCAGAGGAACGCAGTGTATAGCATTAGTCTTCATTTTCTTTAAGTTTTTTAGATGATGCGCTAAAAAAGGTTTTACAATGATTAAAAAAATACATAATAAACAAGAATATGATGCCGCCGTTAACTGCATTCATGAACTATGGAATGCAGAAATAAACTCACCGCAATTTGAATACCTTGAGAATTTAGCTAGCCTAATAGATTCTTATGAAAGAATGAAATGGCCATCTACCTTTCCTGATCCGATTTCTGCTATTAAATTTCATATGCGTCAAAAAGATTTGAATTTAACTGATCTGGGAGATCTTCTTGGTTCTCCTCTGTATGCCTTTGAAATTCTTAACAAAAAGCAGCCTCTAACATTTCCTGTCATTTGGAAACTTAGCAAATGTTGGGGAATTCCAACAGAATCCCTTATTGGGTCATACGCTAGCTAAGAATCTGGTTTACACTATTTATACATTTCAGTTTGGGCTATAACCAACAGGCTTATTGAAAGACAAATGGCATATACGATATACAAGAAGGATATATCCGTTAAGTAATGATCATGCATGTTAGACAAAACTTTTTCGCCTCAGGCTTTTGAAGCTAAACTTTACAAGGAAACTGAAAAGTATTTTAAGGCCGACCCTTCTAGTCCTAAAAATCCATTCACCGTTATGATGCCGCCGCCCAATGTTACCGGCAGCCTTCATTTGGGTCATGCTTTAAATTGCACATTACAAGACATTTTAGTTCGTTTTAAACGTCAAACTGGCTTTGATGCGTTGTGGCAACCAGGGACTGATCATGCCGGAATTGCAACCCAAATGGTTGTGGAACGTCAATTAGCTGAGCAAGGCATTACCCGCCAGGACTTAGGCCGTGAAAAGTTTTTAGAAAAAGTTTGGGAATGGAAAAAGGAATCAGGAGAGACCATCGTCGAACAACAACGCCGCCTTGGTATTTCAGCAGATTGGGATCGTTCTCGCTTTACCATGGACGAAGGTTTGTCAAAAGCAGTCGTTAAGGTTTTCGTAGACCTTTATAATCAAGGACTTATCTATAAGGCTAAGCGCCTTGTGAATTGGGACCCCAAGCTTAAAACAGCCATTTCTGATCTTGAGGTTTTAACCCAAGAAGTCAAAGGCCACATGTGGCATATTTTCTATCCCTTGGTGGACAATCCTGAGGACGGTATTACCATTGCTACCACTCGTCCTGAAACTATGTTTGGCGATACAGCCGTCGCTGTTCATTCTGAAGATGAACGGTATAGGCACCTTATTGGAAAGCAAGTACGCTTGCCTTTAACGAATAGAACCTTGACTATCATCGCTGATGATTATTGCGATCCAACCAAGGGAACTGGAGCCGTTAAGATTACACCAGGTCATGATTTTAATGACTTTGCCATGGCGCAACGTCATAACTTAGAGATGCTTAATGTCCTAGATGCGAATGCGCATTTAAATGATAACGTGCCAGAGGGATTTAGAGGGCTAAGTATTGAAAAAGCACGCGAGAAAACCCTTGAGGCCTTGCAAGAACAAGGGCTCTTAGTTAAAGCCGAGCCTAGAATGAACACAGGTCAATTTGGTGATCGATCGGGGGTTGTCATTCAGCCATGGCTGACCGATCAATGGTATGTGGATGCAAAGATTCTAGCAGAGCCAGCCATAAAGGCTGTTGAAGATGGCGAAACCCGCTTTATTCCAGAACAATGGTCAGCAACATATTTTGAATGGCTGCGCAACATTCAGCCTTGGTGTATTTCACGTCAACTTTGGTGGGGGCATCAGATCCCTGCTTGGTATGGTCCTGATAATCAGGCGTTTGTAGCTGAAAATGAAATGGAAGCGCTCAAACAAGCCAAGGCACATTATGGAAAAGATATAGAGTTAACCAGAGACCAGGATGTTTTGGACACGTGGTTTTCCTCAGCTCTTTGGCCATTTTCAACCTTGGGTTGGCCAAACCAAACACCTGAACTTGCGCGCTATTATCAAACTGATGTACTTGTGACGGGTTTTGATATTATCTTCTTTTGGGTTGCCCGCATGATGATGATGGGCCTTCATTTCACAGATAAAGTCCCCTTTCACACCGTTTATATGCATGCCCTTGTTCGTGATGAAAAAGGGCAAAAGATGTCCAAATCCAAGGGCAATATCATTGACCCATTGCATTTGATTGATAAGTATGGATCAGACGCTTTGCGATTCACGCTTGCTATTTTAGCAGCACCTGGACGAGATATAAAATTAGGTGAATCCAGAGTTGAAGGTTACCGGAATTTTATCACTAAGATTTGGAATGCCGCTCGCTTTTTACAAATGAACGATTGCTCTTATAACCTCAAGTTTAATCCCACCACTTGTCAATTGCCTTTGAACAAATGGATAGTTTCTAAAACTGCAAAGCTGTCACAAACAGTTTATACATCCCTTCAAGACTATCGCTTTGATTACGCTGCGACGGCCCTCTATCAATTCTTATGGGGAACCTATTGCGATATTTATGTGGAATGTTTAAAGCCAAGCCTTTCTGAGGATGTATCTGAGCAGGATAAACAGGAAACCCGCGATACAGCAGCCTGGGTTTTGGTTGAGTTTTTAAAACTTTCCCACCCTTTTATGCCCTTGATTACAGAACATTTATGGCAAGAATTTTACCCAAGTTCCCCGCATTCCTTAGTCCAATCTGAATGGCCATCTTATGGGAAAGAAACAATTGATCCGGCTTTTGAAAACAAAGATGCTGCTCAAGAAGTTGATTGGGGCGTGCAAATTGTAACCGAGGCTCGCTCACTGCGCGGATTACTCAATGTATCGCCGGCCTTAAAGGTTCCGTTGTATTTTAGTGGTGATGATAAATCCTGGGGACAATTGCAAAATCATCTGCCATGGATTACTCATTTGGCGCGATTGGCTGATGTATCGTCTGATCCGCATTCAGCTGGGTCTGTTCCTTTTATGATTGGCGAGAATGGATTTTTCTTAAAATTAGGTGACTTGATTGATATGCAGGCAACTTATAAATTGCTCTCTTCTAAGCGTGATACCCTGGTAAAAGAAACTGAACATTTACAAAAGAAATTGCAAAACGAAGCTTATAAACAAGCAAAGCCTGATCAATGGGAAGAAGATAATGAGATTTTAGCGGTTAAAAAACAAGAAGCCGCGAAGATAGATGGGTTTATTAAGGTACTAGATTCATCGATTTAGTGTTAAAGGCCTAGGGTGTTTGTGCATAGCAGAACGAACTGACGTAGCAATCTAGAAAATATGCTGGATCGCCACACCCCTAACGGGGTTCGCGATGACGATGTTCGTATCGCTTTATAAAAGGTTAGCTTGGTTTTATTTTTCTGCTCCCAAATTTATTAGAAAAAAATCCTAAGGCAGGGTCACATCGACTCTTTCTACCTTAATATCAGCGGCCAGGGGAGTGCCCGTTTGAAACCACAAACGCTCTCCTGGTAAAATATGCAGCCTTTCCCAAGTATGGGACCAATCTGCCTTAATGCAATTTACAAGTGCTTCGGCAGATGAAGGGGCAGCATTAGGTGCCCCAGGATTCGTATTTGCTGCTGGGCAATGCGACCACACAACGATTCTTATAGGATGAAGAGCAATAGCCGTTGAGTTGTTGTTTACAATCTCACCCATAACATTTAAATAATTACGACCTCCGCCAGCACTTTGAGAAACATATTTTACATTTTGTAAAACCAAAGGCGTGACATTCGCTGAGGATTTTTTAACAGATTTTGTAGATTGGTTCCAAACTCTGTTAATGATTCGGTCTTTATATATAAAAAATCCACCAAATAAAATACCCGTTAGAAAAAGAAAGAGTAACCAAAAACTAAAAAGAGCCTTTGAAAAACGGGGCTTTGAAGGGCGATGTTCAGGTTTTAAACGCCTCCCTTCAAGATCCAAAATCGGCTCTTGGTTATTTGATGGCTGATAATAATCATCACGAGGAGCAGATTGATAAAAAGCAGACCTTGCCAATACATCCTCAGCTGGCGTTGGCACGCGCGTGATAATTCTTTTAAGACCATCGAGATTCGTCAAATCTTCAAAATCATCAGAGATTGGAGGAATAGACATCTCAGTCGGAGAAAATGCGGGCACTTCAGGCTTCTCGGCACTTTTATGCCACCATCTATGTTTACAGTCGCTGCACGCCATAACCCAACCATACCCATGGTCTTGCAGAAATTTTGCAGGGGGAAGCTTATCTACATCAAGCACAAATTCACTGAAACATTGAGGGCAGCTTATAATCACGAAATTGCTTTTAAACTATGGTTTGCATTTCCACATATTAATACGATAGTGACTTATACTCAATGAATTTGAAGAGCAGCCAATTGTGTTTAGTGATTTTCATATGAAGTTACTTAAATAATTTAAGTAACTTCATACTCGAACGTATCAACCCAGACGCTCAATAATGAAGAGAGCACGATGTTTATAACCTACTTTACTAGATAGGTAAGGAGCTTCTTCTGGCGTAACCTTTGTCAATGACACTGGGTAACGCACATAAGATCCAAACCATCCACGTACAAACGTAAGGTAAGAATCGTCGACTTGTTTTTGCAAACTGGGCTCTAATCTATGACTCATATCGGTTCCAATATAAATAGACGGAGCTCTCATTAAAGAATCTTTCGAATCCCTATAATACTCTCCTGCAATCAGCTTTCTTAAGGTCTTAAGATCATAAATACGATTGCCATTTTCATCACGTCCGATAGGATTCGTAGAATTTTTACGTTGCACGGCATCAAGGCTGTCTTCGTCAACAGAAATCTCTACGCCAAAACCACCAGTAGCCCAATGGCTATCCAGTATAAATTTACCACCTGGTCTTAACATTGAAAGGTAATCACTTAAAGAATCATCGCTTAAACTTAAATACCCAGTAACGTTGCCATCAGGAATGAAATTTGTTACTAATCCCTCAAAAATACGAGCAACTTCTTTTCGGTGTTCGGCATTGTTTAAATCGATATTAAGATATCTTCCTTCTTGGCCAACTGAATCATTAGTTGAGTAGATTCTAACATTCCTCTCATGGCTTTCTCTATAATATTGAAGGTCATTTTGATAATTGAAACGGTAAGCTTCTGGATAATCTTCTGCGCGAGGCTCAACTCCTGATGGATGCTTATGTTCCGCCATGTTAACAAAGAAGTTAACTTGGTTACTTCCATATATTGCATTTAAATATTCATCATTTAAATGGGCTGCTTCATGGGGACACATACCTAAACAAAAATTTACAGTAACATCCTCACCACTTGCGATTTGCTCTCGAATACTGTTTGCACGATTTTCAATCGCATCTATCCAACGAATTGGTCTGGTCTCACAGGCGCCGCCTTCAGAACCAAATTCATCCATAGCAAATGCATGTTCAAAAATATTTAAAATGCTTGCCAATAAAAATACAGGGAAAAATTTTGATTTCATTCACAAATCCTCATTATGAAGTATTAACTACTTGTTATATAATTATACTTCTTATTATTTTCAATAGGTCTGAAGAAACTATTTAAGCAGCGTCTGTCTTTGTCTCAATCACAAAAGGCAGCCATTGGTTTTTTACAAATAGATAAAATATGAAAGCCTGAACGATAAAGACCAGAGCATGGAGTGAACCAAAGATAAATCCGCCCAGTAGTGAAACCCCTAGGTAGACTAAAACCTTTTTAAGGTAATTTCTTTCAAAGATGGATTCTGGCTCTGACATTAGCCAATTTACTGAGAAAGTTTTAAATTGCTTAGAAGCCAGTTTTTTAAACAGATAGAGAGTGATGGCCACCCCTGACAAAAGGAAGGCAGGAAAAATTAATAAGACAGCAATAACCCAAATAAGCACTGATTTTGTGGACATAAATATTGCAAAACACAAAATCGCAACCGGGATACAAACTAATATACACCCTAAAAAAGCTCTCCACCAATAGGCCCAATAAAAAAGAAGGATTGAAAAAACTTCCTCCTGATTTTTTGGTTTAAAATCAATCTGCATAGGGACTCTCTTAACGAAAAAATAGAGACAGCCTTACGCCGTCTCTGTAGTCAATTCCCCATGACAATGCTTATATTTTTTACCAGACCCACAAGGACAAAGCGCATTACGCAAAACCTTACCCCAGGTAGATGGATCTTTCGGGTCAAGCTCAGCCGCTTTTTTGCGCGTTATCTTTGGTTTTGCTTTTTCTTTTTTAGTACCCTCATCTGGCTCTGAATTGTCTTCGGTCCAGTCTGGCAACACTTCTTCCATCGAACTAAAGTCTACATTAGGCAGAATGCTCTCCAATACAACTTTATTGGCGTCACTAGTTTCAAAATGTGAAAGGACCCCAATATATTCGGATTTCAATTGATGCAACATATATTGAAACAAATTAAAGGCTTCCCGTTTGTACTCATTTAATGGATTGCTTTGTGCATAAGCCCTGAGGTTAATTCCTTGGCGCAAGTGATCCAATCCCAAAAGATGGTCTTTCCATGCTTGATCCAAAAGCTTTAACAAAAGAGTCTTTTCAGCCAGCCTCATCATTGAAACTGTAAGCTTCTCCTCTTTTTCGGCAAAGTGTGCAAAAACTCTGTCTTTGATACGATGACGAAGTTCAGCTTCGCTAATACCTTCTTCATGAGCCCATTCTTCCAAAGGAAGATCTAGTGCGAAAAGACGAACGCATTCCGCATGAAACCCTTTGATATCCCACTGATCAGCAACCACGGCTTCAGAAGCGTGCATTCGCACAACGTTTTCGATAACTTCTTCTTTGATTTCGTTAACCATTTCAGAAATATCATCGGATTGCATAAGTTCACGGCGTTGCTCATAGATAATTTTTCTCTGATCGTTCATTACATCGTCATAGCGCAGCAAATGTTTACGAATATCAAAGTTTCTCGCTTCTACTTTTTGTTGAGCGCGCTCTAAGGCTTTGCTGATCCATGTATGAGAAATAGCCTCGCCTTCTTGAACGCCTAATTTGCGAAGCATGCCGTCCAATTTCTCAGATCCAAAGATACGCATCAAATCATCTTCAAGAGAAATAAAGAATTTAGACGATCCTGCGTCTCCTTGACGACCAGAACGACCACGAAGCTGATTATCGATACGCCTGCTTTCATGGCGTTCGGTACCAATCACATATAAACCACCAGCTTCTTTGACTTTTTCTTGAGCAGCTTCAATTTCTTCCTTAATTTTAGCAATTGCTTTATCACGTTCTTTGCCAGGTTCCATATCGCCCAATTGATGCTCTATGCGCATTTCAAGGTTTCCACCCAGCTTAATATCTGTACCACGGCCCGCCATGTTAGTTGCAATAGTCACGGCCCCAAGATCACCCGCATCAGCAATAATATGTGCTTCTTGTTCGTGATAGCGTGCATTCAAAACTTTATGAGGAATTTTTGCCTGCTTCAACAAATCAGCTAAAAGTTCTGATTTTTCAATACTAACAGTTCCAACCAGGACAGGCTGTTTTCTAGCCTGACAGTCTTTGATTTGGTCAATAACTGCCTTGTATTTTTCCATTGCCGTTAAGTAGACTTCATCTTCATGATCTTTACGAAGCACAGGTACATTAGGCGGGATTTCAATGCTATGAAGATTGTAAATTTCTTCAAATTCATTGGCTTCGGTAATGGCAGACCCAGACATACCAGCCAGTTTTGGATATAGCCTGAAAAAGTTTTGATATGTAATGGAAGCCAATGTTTGGTTTTCCATTTCAATTGTGACTTTTTCTTTCGCTTCAAGCGCCTGATGCAGCCCTTCAGAATAACGTCTGCCTTCCATCATACGACCAGTGAACTCGTCAATGATAATCACTTGATCATCTTTTACAATGTAGTCAACATCACGGTTAAAAATCTTGTGCGCGCGCAGTGCAGAGTTTACGTGGTGGACAACGCTGATGTTTTGAACATCATAAAGCCCATTACCTTTAATCAAATCACGCTCAAAAAGGAGTTTTTCTAATCTTTCAACGCCTAGTTCAGTCAAAGTCACAGAACGTTGCTTTTCGTCCTTTTCAAAATCTTCTGCGATAAGGTGGGGGATTAATTCATCAATTTTCCCATAAAGATCAGATGAGTTTTCCGCAGGCCCAGAAATAATAAGCGGAGTTCTAGCTTCGTCAATTAAAATGCTGTCAACTTCGTCGACAATTGCGTAGTTGAAAGGTCTCATTACCATTTCACTGAGGCGGAATTTCATATTATCGCGCAAATAATCAAAGCCAAATTCATGGTTAGTTCCATAAGTAACATCAGCAGCATAAGCACTGCGTCTTTGACCATCAGTTAAACCATGCACGATGCATCCAACCTTTAAGCCTAAAAATTCATAAAGTTGCCCCATCCAATTTGAGTCGCGTTGCGCTAGGTAATCGTTAACCGTTACAACGTGAACACCTTTTCCAGACAAGGCGTTTAGATAAACAGGTAGTGTCGCAACAAGGGTTTTTCCTTCACCGGTTTTCATTTCGGAAATCATACCGTTATGTAAAACCATACCGCCAACTAACTGAACGTCGAAGGGACGCATTTTTAAAACGCGCTTAGATGCTTCACGTACAGTTGCAAAAGCTTCGATAAGGATATCATCTAATGTTTCACTTT